>JBHIDS010000038.1:0-14462 GCA_046760205.1 Candidatus Methanofastidiosia archaeon | reverse complement strand
CAAATATCATATTGTAAACTGTAAACTATATAATCACCAGAAGGTGACCATCTATAAAATGTTAATGGATTCTCAAATTCCTCAATTAATGTTTTTTCTGAACCATCCAGTTTAATTACATAGATTCCCTCTAACGACTCATCTATTTCTTCATAATACACCATTTTCTCCCCATCCGGAGAAATTATCCCAGGACCCGAATTTTTAGATTCCATACTAATCCTCTTCTTCTCACTTCCATCAATATTCATAATCCAAATTTCTGATGTGCCTTCAATTTCAAGAGGATCAATTATTTTTTGACCTGAAAAATAGACTATCTTTTCATCATCCAATGCAAATTGAGGGAATTCATCAACAACATCATTGTCGGTTAGTTGCATAAGTCCAGTTCCATCCCAATTCATTATCCATAATTCAATGTCTCCATCATCTTTTTTTGTTAGTAATAACTTTTCACCATCCTTTGAGATATTTTTCAGCCAATAATCTTCTATGAATGACTTTTTTTCTGATCCATCAAAGTTCATTAACCAAATTTGATTTTCTTCTACATATAACTCTGGATACATTGTTTTCCAAAAAATATATTGATCTTCTTCAGGCTTTTCATAGATGTTATACATGAATTTTGGACCTTCGGGAGTCCAAAGAAGACTGGGATGAATTCCTTCATCATCTCCTATGAAGAGAGTTCCACTCGATGTGCCGTCTGGGTTCATAAAGAAAATCTCAAAGGTGTCATCTTCATAATTTTTTTCACAATAAAGTTTATAGGTAGGTGGAAATGGATTAAAAATTACTAATATGAAAATAAATGATAATACAAGACTTGAAATGATCACGACCCTTTTTTTATCAATAATATATTCACCCTTTCCTTCTCTCCATATTAACAGGATGACTGTTAAGATTGCTATCATAATTAGAATCCCATATGAATATGGAGAGAAAAGAGATGGAGGTTTTGTGGGAGTTTCAACAGGAGTCGTTGTGGTTTGAGAAAGGAAGGATGTTTTAGGTATTTTAGAAAGATCGTAGCCATAGATATCCCAATTTTCATTTCTTAAATCTTCCCAAACAACAATATTTCCATAGATCGCTGGATTTCCCTGATAATTTTCATTTGATGTTATCTGAAAAATTTGCTTTGTGGAAAGATTGTATCCAAAGATATCGAAGTCACTGTTTCTATTATCTTGCCATACAACAATGTCTCCATAAATAGCTGGATTGCTTTGATGACTTGGATCCGTTGTTATCTGAAACTCTGTTGAGGTCAAAAGATTATATCCATATATATCATTATTCCCATTTCTGAAGTCTTCCCATACAACGATATTTTTATAGATTGCAGGGGAGCCTTGATAATCTAGATTCGTTGTTATCTGAAATTCCTCTCCAGTAGAGAGATCGTAGCCATAGATATCTACATTTCCATTTCTACCATCTTCTCAAACGACAATATCTCCATGAACAGCTGGATGCCTTTGAAGTTTTGGATCTATCGTTATTTGAAATTCTTGTTCAGTAGAGAGATCGTAGCCATAGATATCGGTGTTATAGTCGAATAGATTATACTCAATAGGTTTTGCATACCTCTTATCATCCCACACAACAATATTTTCATAGATTGCTGGATGGTTTTGATCTTTCATATCTGTCGTTATCTGAAATTCTCTTTTAGTGGAAAGATCATAACCATATATATCATCATTTCCATTTCTAAGATCTTCCCAAACAATGATATTCTCATAAATAGCTGGCTCCCTTCTGAGACTTGGAAATGTCGTTATTTGGAATTCTCTTTTGATGGATAGATTGTAGCCATAAATATCAGAATTCAACCAACCATTTCTATCATCCTCCCAAACAACAATGTCATCATAGATCGCCGGATCACTTTGATCACTTGGATTTGTCACTATAGGAAACTCATTATTATCAGAGCCTCTTATATGAGAAAAGGATATCAATGTGACTATTGCTAAAACTATTACGAATGACCTTCCGATCTTTCTATCTAACTTCATATTTTTCTTCCTCTCTAAATGCCAAATTCTATGTTTTGGAATAATTGAACAAAGAACTATATAAGCTTTTCTTAAGTGCTCTCTAAAGAATGAGAAGGGCAAAGTTTATATACTAATACTTGAAATCCCGACGGTGACCCAATGGTAAGTGCGTATGTGCTGATAACCATAGCTATAGGAAAGGTGAAGGAAGTTTTAGAGGAACTTCAGAAAATAGATGGTGTGCAAAGGGCAGATGTTGTAACTGGACCATACGATGCCATAGCGAGAATAGAGACTGAAGATCTATCAGATCTCACAAAGACCATAGTCCAGAAGATCCATTACATCGATGGAGTGATAGACACTACCACAGCCATAGTTGTGGAATTGTAGATTCGTTCCCGTTATAGATGCCTCAGAGGTTATTGGAGGGATTAGGTGGAGAAGAACACCGCCATATGCGATGTCTCAGTTTTCGTATCAAAGAGCAAGTATCGGAGTGTTAAACGTGTCATCGAGAATCTTGGGATAGAGGAAGTGATAATGCCCAAGGAACTTGTGGAGATTCTCTTAAAGGTTTACAGAGAAGAGAAGCTCAGTGGGGATGAGGTTAGGGTGCTCTCCTACTGGTCTAGAGGTCCTGTTCCGAGAGATGATGAGATTAAGGATTTCTTCGAAGAGCTCATGAGTGAGAATTTAAAGCTTAGAACAGTCTCTGAGTACATAATAAAAAAAGAGGTAGAGTACGGTTATAGAGAGCTTGAGGAGGGAGAGAGACATGAAGAGATGGATGTCTTTGATAAAACCTGGAGAGCTCTTTTCGAATCCTTCGTCGAGTTTCTTCCTAAGATTACAGCCATAATAGTTTCAAAGATCCTTGCAATCTCCCTTGTCTTCAACATCAAAATCCTAGCCTTCAACTCAAAACTCTTGAAGTTCTTAAAGGATGCAAATCTCATAGTCTCTGAGGTCAAAACAAGCATAAAGATCAAAGAGAAGAGGTTCTCTCACATGCTCTTGTTTCTAAAGAGTTATGGGGGTACAACCTATGAGAACATCTTCAGGGATGTTTCAAAGAGCATGAAGGAGACTGTTTTTGTTCCAGTGGATTTGGAGAGAAGGATAGGCTCAATAACGATTCTCTTGGATAGCTGATTTTTGAGGCTAGATTTTCTTATCTTCTTTGAGGACTTTTATTAGGTTTAAAACAGAGTAGCTTGCCCTCGTTATTCCCATGCTCCTCTTCACTGCGTCTGTGCCTACCAGGTAGAGATTTTCAATTGGAGTTTTCGTTCCTGGAAAATTCTGTAAAGAGTAGGAGGCCTTGTCTGGGTGTAAAACTTGGAAGCAAAGCATGTCAACATCCACATCTGGAAATACTTGGTATATAGTTTCTAAGGCTCTCATCTTCACTCTCTCAACATTTCCCCCACAGGCAAAGAGAAATCCTGCAAGCTGACATCCAACAGGTGCAAGATTTTCATCATAGAGAGATGTGGGAACAACCCAAGTAGAAAGAGGTGTGTCTATCCAGATTTCAGAACCTCTCTTTTCAAACAATCTGTCTTTGGTTCCAAGCCAGATTGTAAGGGATTTTACCCTCTTCAAATTTCTCACAGATTCTCTATACTCTTTTGGAAGAGAAACGTACCTCGAAAGCTCTCTTGAAAGTCCAGAGTACACCACAAAATTACAGGGGTACTCCTTACTATCTGTTCGAACCCATCTTGCATCCTCTGCAATCTCCAGAACCTCCTCTCTTCTCACAACGCCAGAAAATGATTCTAAAATTGAGTTTGTTATGGACTGTATGCCCCCTTTTGGATAGCACTGATCCCTCACCCCTCTTGCAAAGATACTTATCATTCTATCCAAGAAGAACTGAGAGGTGGAGGAATCCTTGTAGCTCTGAGAGTCTACAAACCTTTGAATTGGAACGTGAAACATACCAACTCCAGATAGAAAGTAACAGAGAGTGTTAGCTAGCTTTAGGGTGTTCTCAGAGAGCTCATACTTTTTGAGAAACTCTCCCACTGAAACGTTCTTGTCTTTAAAGGCAAGAGCAGAAAGCAATGCCTTCATGACAGCTATTCTGTCTCTCAGAGGGACAGGTTCATACCTCAACCAGTCCCTCATTGCCCAGGGAAATTTGAGGTAGTATCCATTCTGCCTTATGTAGTACTCACCGTGGGGAATGAACTCTAGCCTTACATCAAAGTATCTGTCCATCAAAGCTTTAAGTGGTCCTCTCTTCAATCTTGTTATTATATGGGGTCCAGTGTCCACTCTGTAGGTGCCAGAATCTCCTTCAACCTCATACGATCGAACCACATTTCCCAACTCACCCTTCTCAAAGAGAATCACCTTTTTTCCTTCCTTTGAGAGGGCAAGGGCAGAGAGCAATCCAGAAATTCCACCACCTATCACTGCCACATCGTGCATATCTGGAATTTTAGAGGAGGTTTATAAAAGTTTTGATTTAAATTATCGACCCCCAGCTGTGCTCACAGTTCCCAACTGCTCCCCCAACATCTGACAGTGTTAGTATTTTTTCCTCTGATGCAAACTTGAAATTCTTTAAGGTGCAGGGATAGGAGTTGTAAAAAAGGGTGGATTTAAAAATTCCAGAAGTCGTAATTGGATGGAATGCCCTTGAGTAACAGAAGATTTCAGCCTCAAGAGATTCTCTTTCATTTTCAAAAAAAACCTTAAAGACAGGATAACCATCGGAAATTTCTTTTTTGATTTTTCCCCTCTTGAAGAGGTAAATCACATCATCTAAGGCAGAGTGAAACTCCATTTCCCTCTTCAAGGGATAAAAAAATCTCTCGTGCCACTTGAGAGAATCCCTTGCGTTTTTCCTGAATATAGATGTGGAAATCACTGGGAAGAAGTACTTTAGAATAGACCCATCCTTGAAGTGAAGAACGTTCCAGAACCATGGGAAGATTGGAGTGTTGATACAAACTCTCTGGAAGTATGCAGTACCTTTAATTTCCTCTCTTGAATTTCCATCTTTAATCTCACCCTTCATGTTCATTCTGTTTAACTTTAATATGTTGTACTTGAAGTTTCCAAAAAAGGTGTGATCTTTTAGAACTGGAGTTGAAATCCTATTTTTTGGTTTTGAAAAATTTAGCTTAAAATCTAAATCTTTACGTTTCAATCTCAAAGTGCAGCATCCATTTTCCCCGGAGAATTCGTGAAAGCTATTGGGAACCGAAAGCTTACCACCCCTTGAATTTCTTTCGATGACGATCTTTGAGTATCTCTTTACAAAGTCCTGATGCATTCTTCCTCCATCAAAGTACCATGCAGCCACCAAACCTCCAAACTCATCTCTTCTTTTTGTTCTCTTTATCTCATCTTCCTTGAAGAACTCAAGCTCTCCCACCCGAGTTATTTTTGAATCTCTGGTGGACCAAATAACAGTGAGTTGTGTAGGTTTTTCTGCCCTGCCCTGATTTTCTATGAATACCAACCAGAACCACCACCACCAACGATAGTTTGAAATTCTCTCGATCTTTGGAATTTTCCAGATTTCGTTAAAGATCTCTTTCTCTCTCATATGAGTAAGAGAAATTCATTCCCTTAAAAAGTTGATGCTTTGCCAACAAACGATTTAGTTCCAACCCTTTTCTTGGAACTGCCAAAACCAAAACCTATAGATGTCTCTCGACTGCTTACAACCGCATCATACTTAAAGCTTCAAATTGGAATTCTCCTCAAACCTCTTACCATTTCCTCCACACTCTCTGAGTGAGAGAGTATGAGGGGTACTCGCTCCACCTCTGCAAGCTTTACAGTTAGAGAATCTTCTATGGTGGAGGGACCATGGATCACCACTAGAGAGGGTCTCCATCCCTGAACTCTTATGGCTATCATTGGAGATCTTCCAATTTCCACCTCTGTGAAAATCAAAGCTCTCTCGGTGGTCCAGCCATAGAGCTTGGTGTAGTCCTCAGATTTCATCTCGAGAATACATTTAATGCTGTCTATCACAGTGTACCCATAGATCTCCCTGTCAAGCAAAGCATCGTTTGCCATAACCTCTCCCTCAACTGCATCCACCAGCTTTCTTGCACTCACAGAAACTGCAAACTCCCTCATGTCTATGATTATGTCTGAGGAAATTTCAGAATCAAGCATTCTCGAGAATGCATGAATAACATGTCCTCCATCTTTTTCATCTAGGGATATCAAACCTTCCACCACTTTCTTTATGGTGGTGGAGCCTGGGGACTTTCTCCTCCCCCCCTCATAGTCACTTATCACCGAAGAGGAAATATTGAGATGATTGGCAAGCTTGGTCTGAGAAATTCCAAAAACCTCCCTCCATTTTTTCATGGTCTTTCCAGGCTCAGAAGACAATGTGATCTCTCCAGCCATTCTTTTTGCAAGCTTTTCTTTGGATTCTTTCAACATGATGAATCTCTACCTATCTTCTATTTAAATTTTTCGCTCATCACCTAAAATTCAAAAGTCATTTGTGGAATTTCTAAGAATTTCCTTAAAAAAGAGTTGAGATATCCCTATGAGAACTCAAATTTGTGGAGAGAACATACCAGACGAACCACGTGAATTTGAGGATTACCTTGGTAGGAGGCTAGGGATATCTCATAAGCTTTTAAAGTTTTCATGCTATATATAGTTTTCGTTCTTCAACAACATTCATTATTGTTAACTTTTACTATCTTGAACCGAAAGCTTTATATAGTATTAGTTAGCAATATTAAAAAGTGGTGTTGAACAGAGGGTGCATCATATTCTTTCCTCCGAAACAAAACCCTTGTTTAACAGACGATGGACATTCCAGACGAACCACAAACCTGGTGGGGGGCTTTTAAAGCTCCCCACTCTACTTTTTCAAACCACAAAGTTTATATAACTCTCTCAAAGAGAGCGATGTTATGAGAGCAATTTTTCGTGGTGATGAAACATGGCTTTACCAGACTTGAGTCAATTTTGGCCAATTTTAGAAAAAGTGCTTTTTATAGTGGTAATTCTTCTGGCAACAGCTGTTACTGCAGAACTTGCAAAGAAGATCACAGAAAAAACCCTGAAAACCAACTTCCCAACCCTAACTCTCTATGTGCAGCGCTACCTCTCATTTTTCATATGGATCTTGGGAGTGGTCTTTGCCATGGGGCAACTCGGACTCTCCATCGAAATTCTGCTACTCACCCTCTTTCTTCTTGGTCTAGCCCTCATCGTCGGATTGAAGGATGTGCTTGAAAACATAGCCTCAAGACCTTTCCTCGATCTCTACAGCAGTTACAAGCTTGGGGATCTAATTGAGATTGAGGGAAAGATCGGCAAGGTGATAGAGATAAACGCCATAAACACCTCTTTTCTCACCAAGAATCGTGAGCTGGTGATAGTTCCAAACTCACTTTTTTTAAAAAAGATCCTAATAAACAAATCCTCTCAAGCTGGAGAGGAGATTACCATTTCAGTACTTTTGGACAGGGAGATGGATGAGGTGGAGTTTGAGAAGGGTTTGATTGGGATTTTCAACGAGATGAAGGGTTACCTCAAGAGGACAGAGACCCCCACAGTGGTCACCACCAAAACCACCTCTGACTTAAAGGAACTCTCGATTCTTGTAGCCATAAAAAACCCTGAGGATCGAGACGTTGTTAAATCCAAGCTAAACGAGAGGATCAAGAAGCTCATAGAGGAAATAAGGGAGAAGGGAACATAGATGGAAGGTAGATTGAAAGAAGTAGAACTCAGTAGAGATATGGGGCTTTTTACCATTACCATGATTGGTGTGGGTGCCATGATTGGGGCAGGTATATTCGTTCTAACTGGAATCGCTGCAGGAGTTGCAGGTCCTGGGCTTGTACTTGCCTTTCTCTTAAATGGGATTGTAACTCTTTTCACAGCCATGGTTTATGCAGAGCTTGGTTCTGCAATGCCAGAAGCTGGAGGAGGTTACCTCTGGATTAAGGAATCCCTGCCCTCTGCCAATGGATTTCTCTCTGGCTGGATGAGCTGGTTTGCTCATGCTGTTGCAGGTAGCCTCTATGCTCTTGGATTTGGAGCCTATTTCCTGTACCTTTTATCTGGATTTGGGATAGAGCCTTCAATTGAGGAGGAGATTTTGAAAAAGATTTTGGCTGTTTTTATAGCTCTAATCTTCATCTACATAAACTTCAGGGGAGCTTCTGAGGCGGGAATGGCTGGAAACATCGTTACAGTTCTAAAGATTTTGATAATTGGTATCTTCATTCTCTCTGGACTCTACAAGATGTACTTCGATCCCTCCTGGAGACTTCACTTCAAGCCTTTCCTGCCCAATGAAATGGGGGGAATCTTCATGGCAATGGGTCTAACCTACATAGCCTTTGAAGGATATGAGATAATAGTTCAGGCAGGGGAAGAGGTGAGAAACCCAAAGAAAAACATACCAAAAGCTGTCTTTTTCTCCCTTGCTATAGTGATTCCAATCTACATCCTTGTAGCCATCACCGCCATTGGGGCATTGGAGTGTGGAGAGCTCCCTACTTGGCAGTGTCTTTCTGAGTTTGGAGAGGTGGGAATTGCAAAGGCTGCAGAACAGTTCATGCCCCTTGGAGGTCCCTTGATTCTCTTTGGAGGACTACTCTCCACCATGTCAGCCCTAAATGCCACCACCTTCTCCTCCACGAGAGTCTCTTTTGCCATGGGAAGAGACTTTAACCTTCCAAGTGTATTTAGAAGAGTTCACCCTAAGAACAGGACTCCCTATACATCTCTACTCATATCAGGGGCCTTGATAATCTTCATGGCAGTGGCTCTGCCCATTGAGGACGTTGCATCTGCCGCAGACATCATGTTTCTCCTCCTCTTTCTGCAGGTAAACGTGGCTGTTTTGAGGATCAGGAAGAAGATGGGGAAGAAACTGGATTACGGTTTCAAAGTTCCCCTATTTCCCTACATTCCCTATGCAGCGATAATTATGCAACTATTCCTCGCAGTCTACATGTACTACTACTCCCCTGTTGCATGGGCATCAGCATTTCTTTGGGTGGCTGTGGGCACTGTGGTCTACTTTGCATACTCTCTTAGCAAGGAAAAGGTTGAGAAGGGAAAGATTTCAAGAAGGATTGCTCCTG
This sequence comes from Candidatus Methanofastidiosia archaeon, assembly GCA_046760205.1. Lineage (GTDB taxonomy): Archaea > Methanobacteriota_B > Thermococci > Methanofastidiosales > SZ-28-30 > JBHIDS01. The sequence goes on along the minus strand of JBHIDS010000038.1, from coordinate 5,347 downwards.
AGAAGTATCGAATCATAGTCCCAATAAACGATCCAGACTACCTCACTTCACAGATGACAATTGCCTCTGCAATTGCTCTCCCACACAGAAGCGAAGTGGTGGCACTTCATGTGGTGGAAATCCCTTATCAAACTTTTTTAGAGGTGGGAAGAAAGTTTGTCTCAGACAGAATGCCTATGCTGGATCAAGCTGTAAAAGTTGGGATGAGATACGGCGTTGAGGTGAGAAAGAAGATTTCAATCTCTCACGATGTCTCTCAAACTGTTATTGATCTAGCCCATACTGGAAAGGGAAACGTCATAGTCATTGGATGGTCTGGAAGAATCTATGAAACTAAGGTGAGGAGAAGCGTTGCCCAGAAGGTTTTGAGAGATGTTCTGTGTGATGTTTGCATCTTAAAACCTCGAAACTTTGGAAAGATATCAAGGATTTTGGTTCCAATAGATACTGAGGAACACTATAAAAGGTTGGAGATCGCGGAGAGTTTGGCTATTTTCTTTGGAGCAGAGATAAGATTGCTTGGAGTTGTTTTGAAAGATGGAAAGCAAAGGAAAAAGATGGAGAGAATCCTTTCAGAGGATGCAAGCTCTCTTAAGGTGGGGGTAGAAGAGAGAGTGGTTAGAGGAGTACTTGTGGAAAAAATTCTTGAAGAATCCAAAGATTGTGAGCTTATAGTAATAGGACCCTCCCGCGACTGGTTGCTTTCTCACCTTCTCTTTGGCTCAGTTCCCGACAAGATCTTCAACGAGGCAAGGTGCACAGTTCTAATGGTGAAAGAACCTGAGCAGAAAATAGAGTCCTTTTTAAGGATGGCTTTGAAGAGGATTTTTGAGGTTTTTAGAAAGTGACCTCAAAGCTTAAATAAGAGTTTTAAAATAAAAATCATGGTTTTAGAGACTACAGAAATTCAGATTCTCTCATATCTCATCATCGCCAGTGGGGTTGCCATTGCGGTTAAGTATATAAAGCTTCCCTACACCATAGCCTTAGTTCTAACTGGGCTGGTTTTGGGAACTCTAAATCTCTTAAGTGGTATTGAGCTTTCAGAAGAGTTGATCTTTTTCATATTCCTACCACCCCTTCTCTTTGAGGGGACCTTGAACATGGACTTGGAACAGGTCAGGGAGAGCGCCAAGGTAATAACCCTCTTATCCTTGGTAGGAATTGTCGTCTCAACTCTGACCATAGGTTTTATGCTCTTTCTAATTTTAAAGCTTCCCTTTTCTGTGGCACTTCTCTTTGGAGCCATAATCTCTCCCACAGACCCTATCTCTGTGCTTGCCATATTCAGGAAGTTGGGAGTTCCAAAGAAACTCTCCCTCATAGTGGAAGGAGAGAGTGTCTTCAACGATGGCACTGGAGTCGTTGTTTTTGGGATTCTCTTCAGTTTTTTAAGAACTCAACAGAGCATAGACTATCTCTGGGGATTGATAGAGTTTTTCAAGGTGGTAATTGGGGGAATTATAGTTGGAGTTTTCTTTGGGTATCTAACCTACAAAATCCTTGGAAAGATAGACGATCATCTCATAGAAATAATGATTACCATAATATTGGCTTACGGCACCTTTATCCTGGCAGAGTTTTTCTCAGTATCTGGAGTCATTGCAGTGGCTTTTTCCGGGTTGATAATGGGAAACTATGGAAGGATATTCTCAATGTCTCCCACAACAAAGGTGGCTCTAATCTCTTTCTGGGAGTTCGGGGCTTTCATGGTCAATTCCCTCATATTCATCTTGATAGGCACAGAGATTCATCTTGAAAGGCTCTTAGAGAGTATAGCTCCCATTCTTGTTGCAATCCTTGCAGTTTTCCTTGGAAGAGCTGCAGTCATCTATCCTTCCTCAAAAATTCTTGAGCTTTTAAAGGAAAGGCTTCCAATGAACTGGAGACACATTATCTTTTGGGGAGGACTTCGTGGTTCAATTCCCCTTGCCCTCACCCTTGGGCTTCCAAAAGAGTTCATCTATAGGGAAACCCTTCTAACTTTAACCTATGGGGTTGTTCTCTTCTCTCTCTTGGGGCAAGGACTTACCATGGAGAGGTTGATAAATTTCTTGAAGATCTCCAAGATCTCTCTAAGTGAGAGGGAGTATGAGAAAAAGATTGGCATGGCTATTGCAACCAAAGAGGCTGCAAGAGAGCTTGAGAGAATGCAAGATGCCGGGCATCTCTCTTCCCATGTATATGAGGTTCTTTCTCAAAAGCTTTCGAGAAAGAGTGAAAAGTTGGCTTTGGAGATCTCCAAGTTGGAAGATGAGTCAGGTGGGGTAGGAGATATGCAGATGGTGTCCACAAAGAGGAGGTTGTTCTTGCAGCAGAAGGCAACACTACAGAATGCCTTTAGGCGAGGGCTCATCTCAGAGGAAGTTCTAAGAGAGCTTATCTATGAGATTGATACAAAAATAGATCTTTTAGAAGAGGGAATTGAGGAGGAAGAGAAGAAGAGTAGTTCAGGGAGGTGAGGTTTTATCCTGTTTGGCTGCAGCAAAATCAACTAATTGGGTTCTTCTTGTCCATTAGATTTTCTTGTTAATTAATGGTTCATGATTAGAATAATATGTATGGATATCAAGATTATCTTCTTTGGCTTTCATTCTCCATATTTCTTTGAGATAATCTGATATTTTACAAACTCCAACATTTGAATATGATCTTTCTCCTACTCTTTGTACCAAACTCTTATCTGATGTTATAAAATCATCCCATCCATAATAGTTTTCAATACCTCTTGCAAATAATAATACAAGAGCATCCTGATATTGCATTGATTTTCTATTCTTCTTTGAATCTAATGCTGCTTTTATCAATAGATTATAAAATGCACTTGACAATGTGATATGAGTCCAATCTGAATCATTTTTATTCTCGACTTCATCCATCTTGGATAGGATTTTGGAATTGGCAATCCCCTTATCAAAAAATATTTTTGTTTTTTCAGGAATATTAATTTTGATTTTCGAAAGTTTAAATGAATAAACAAAAAAGGGCATTGAAAGCAAAGAAGTGGTATGGACCATCAAATAGTCTAAAAAAAGATTTGGCATCCTCAATATTTTGTGGGGTAGTATATTGAGGGTTATTTGGATCTTCCAAAAAGGCATTGATTAATACGCAGGTATCTGGATAGCATGGCAGAAGTGTGAGATTTCTCCCTCTCTCTCTCTCTTTCACCGAGTATTTCTATTTTGAACGTTCTTTCTAAGTCTTCATCAATCATTTTTATCCTCCTGTGTTTGATTGTCATTCAATATGAGATAATCGTTATAAGGTTATTGATTCAAGTTAAAATTAATTGTTTAAAAGTATACGATGTTACGACAGAAAGAAACGATATCTCAATGAAAAAGTAAACCGTGTCAAATATGTCTTGTAAAACATCATCCAAAATCATCTTGTATATGGTTTATCGAATCTTTTTTCAAATGCGTTGTTTTTCTTAAGCATGTTATCCTAGTAATTATTTGAGAGTCTGAAGGTTAACAATCTAAGAATCAATAATTGAAGTTTTGAGTATCTTTCCGGTCTAGCTAGCTTGATCATTATTTGTTCATCAAATTCTCCTGTCTCGCCAAAGGTCTTCCCAAATTCATAAAAAGATTGAAAGAGTTTTCTGGTCATCCAGTTCGGCTGTGTCTGTATACCTTCGACTCCACCCTTGATTATTGTTCCTGTGTATCTACAGCCTATACGTAATGCAAGTTTTTCTAGATACTTTTCTACATATCGTGAGTGAATTGCCTCTGGAAAGCCACCCTGCACCTTTAAAACAAAATGTCTAAAGGACTTTGATCTGCTTAAATCTTTATTATAAATCTTTTGACACTTTGGTTCCAAACCCAAAATGACGAAAAATTTATATATATTTAGAACTGGAAAGATAGAAGGGATAAGTTAGATTTAAATACTAGTACTACAGAGAATTTTTAAAAGTTGAAACTGTTGAGAAACCAAAGGATTTTCATACAGTTTTAAAAAATCACAGGAGGTGTTTTTTTGAAGATAGAGGAAGTTAAAAGTGGAATGAACAACGTCGAGGTAACAGGAGTAGTGGTAGATAAAGAGAAACCTAGAAAGATTAACACAAGATATGGTCCAGCTCTCCTATCAAAGGCAAAGATTGAGGATGAGAGTGGGAGTATTGGTTTGAATTTGTGGAGAGATCAGGTGAATCTTTTAGAAATGGGGGACAAGGTTAAGATTGAGGGAGCCTTTGCAAAGATTTTCAAAGACCAGCTTGAGTTAAACCTTAAAAGGGACAGCAAGGTTACAGTTTTGGAGAAAGAATAGGTTTCTTTGTTGAACAACACAATCTGTAAAAGTCCAAAATTCAACAATTTTTTTCTTTATCGATTTTTTGATCAATACTTTAGAAAATGCAAGGCATTTGCTCAAAAGCTCAAAGAGTTTTTGAGGGTATTGGTTGTTAGAGAGGTGGTTATATTTGAGCTTCAGTACGTTCAAGTTCTCTCTACCTCTTGTATAAAAGCTCATCCCAAAACTCTTCCTCAGCCATTCTCCTCACTCTTCTTCTCTTTCTGAAAAAGAATATGAGAATGAAGCCTGCTACAAATCCTCCAACATGGGCAAAGTAGGCAACCCCTCCCCCAGTGTATCCAAGAGAACCAATCCCACTGAAGAGTTGAAGGATAAACCAGAATCCAAGAAGCACAAAGGCTGGAACTTGAATAGTTCTTATGAAGAATCCAAAAAATATAAGAGTCTGAACCTTTGCCCTTGGATGTAAAATGAGATATGCTCCCAAAACTCCAGCTATTGCTCCTGAAGCTCCAAGATTTGGAATATTTGAGTGTGGATCTATATATATTTGAAGGAAAGAAGCTGAAAGCCCACACACTAAATAGAAGACAACGAATTTGAAGTGTCCCATGCTTTCCTCCACGTTGTTTCCAAAGATGTAGAGATAGAGCATGTTTCCTGCTATGTGCATTACTCCACCGTGCATGAACATTGCAGTTATCAGAGTGTACAAATCCTTACCTTGAACTATGTTTGCAGGAATGATGGCATAGGCATAAAAGAAACTCTCTAAATCACCTGTAAAGTCAAGGAAAGTTTCGTAGAGAAAGATCAATATGTTTGCAAGCAGAAAAACATAGGTTACAAGGGGGGTTCCTCTGGTGGGAACATCATCATGCAAAGGAAGCATGACTTTTCCTTTTAGGGAAAGTTTATAAGTTTTTGGGGCTTTTGGTTGAAACGTGGTTTACTCATTTCACCACATACGAACCATGGCGTATTACTCGATCTATTTAAGGTTCTCCTTAAACTTTTAAAAAAGTGTACGAAAATCATCGATTTTCGGACTCTCGGAAAATTTCATTTTCCG
>JBHIDS010000037.1:0-14541 GCA_046760205.1 Candidatus Methanofastidiosia archaeon | reverse complement strand
TGTAGAGTCCCAAAATTATTTCGCCATGAGACTTCGTCTAATGAAATAATGGTAAAGCTTGCGAATAGAAGGATCAAGTGGGCTATAGATCAGGTGGTAAAACACAAAAGAAGCACAAAAAGCATTGCAAATATCTACAATGTCTCTCAGAGAAGAATCCAGCAGTTAGTCAAATTATATAAGGACACAGGAGAATACCCTGAGTTGAAAATGAAGGGGAGACCAAAAACTTACCTTTCAGAGGAGCAGAAGGAAGTGATAGAGAATGCATACAAGGAATCTTCTCTAGGTGCCAGGCTACTCAGGCATCACATCAAAAAACACTATGGATTATCAATTCCTCAAAACAAGATACATGATTATTTGAAGAGGAGAGGATATGCTCATCCAGATCCTAAAAAGCAAGGGAAAAGAAAAAGGTGCAGATATGAGAGAAAACACAGCCTATCCTTGATTCATGCTGATTGGATTGAATTTGAGGGAAAGAAGGTGATAGCTTTCCTGGACGATGCCTCAAGGTACATACTTTCGTTGGGTGAGTTTGAGAATGCTACATCCAAAAACACAATCAAAGTTCTAAAAGAAGCAGAACATGTTGCAGAATCTGTAAATGGTGTAATCCATGCTGTTAACACCGACAGAGGATCCCAATTCTATGCAAACAAGAAGGGAAGGAGAGGAAAAGGTAAATCACGATTTCAAAGATACTTAGAGAGATGGGAAATCAAGCACATACCATCGAGAAGAAATAATCCTCAAACAAATGGTAAGTTAGAAAGGTGGTTCAGAGAATACAAGAGACACAGAAATAAATTTGAATCATCGAAAGAATTTTCAAGATGGTACAACAGAAGAATACATGGAGCTTTAGATTTAGAAATAGGAGAAACACCAGAAGAAGCCTTTATTAGGAGATTGAGACCAGAGGCTCTCTGCGGAATACTCTGGAAAAGGATGAAGGAGTGATCAAAATGATTTCTGATTTCGACTGGAGAAGGGAGCGAAAAAATATCCGGACTCTACAATCCTCCAAATCTTGGAAAAGAAAAGCTCAGTCTCTGAGCATGAAATTCTCAAGTTTCGATAAAGCTCTCTCTCTCCTTTCTTGATGAATTTTTAAAAATCTCTTTACCTTTTCTATCAGATAATCTTTATGTTCCCCACAGAGCAACTCTCCATTTTTGCATGAAAGGTACTGTTTTTCAAGCTCTTCATCGTCCTCCTCAAACAGGAACATAAGATACTGATAAACTGTACACACATCGGGATCTCCACCCAATTCCCTCTGGAGCTTCTCACTCTCCCTCCCTCCAGTAAAGGCATTCTTGATCTTTTTCTCCACTTGCCTTGGGGCATCTGTGCAGAAAATAGCTGTTTCCTCTATGGAGGCAGACATCTTTCCCGAGGGACCAGTGAGGCTAGGGAGAAAGATGTTGTGGATTGCTGCAGGTTTGTAGTAGCCAAGCTTTTCTGCAACATCTCTGCTAACTCTCCAATAAGGGTCTTGATCTATAGCTGCTGGGATGAGAATAGGCACCTTTCTCTTTTCAAGCTCTGTTGGAAGAAAACAGGGAACTGCCTGGATAGCTGGAAAGAAAATCATTCCAATGTTTGTGGAGTTCCCAAATCCAAAGACTGCCTTTACCGTGGAGAAAGTCACCCTCTTTGCAACTCTTATGGCAAGCCCATAGAGGGTCTTGGCGTACTCTGTGTCCAAGAAGATGAAGGTTTTTTTTGGATCAAATCCCACAGCTATTATGTCCAAGATGTTATCATAGGCTATTTTTTTGGTGTCTTCAGGGTTGAACTTTCTGTGTAGCATGAACTTCTCATCATCTGTTATCTGGAAGTAGAAGTTACACCCAAACTTATCTTGAAGATACTTGCAGAATATCCAGGGCATGAGATGTCCAAGATGAACTGGACCTGTGGGACCTCTCCCTGTGTAGAGGGCGAAAGGTTCCTTCCTATAGAGATTTAAGATCCAATCAAAGTCTCTATGGGAGAAGAAGATCTTTCTTCTCAAAAAAATATGAAGCTCTCCAGTGATTTTCTCAATCTTTTCTAAAATTTCATCTGTTAGAGGTTGTGTCCCAAATTCCTCTATCAACTTGTTGTAGTCTACCTCCCCCTCAACCTCCCAGGGAGTTACTTTGTAGCTCTTCTCATCTTTCAAATTGTTCACCTCCATTGAAAAAATGAATTTCCTTAAAGAAAAAGTTATGATGGCTTACGCTTAAAAACTCGAATACAAATTCCGATTTCGGAGTTTCCAGTCCAAGGCAACACCACTGGGATTTTTCTTAAATGGTTTATAAAGGTTTCGGTGATGAAAGCTACTATCGAAACCGAAAGATTTATATATTTTGTCTCAAAGTAGGAATATGAGAAAATTCATGATAATCACCTGTCTCTTACTACTGCTTGTGGGTAATGTTCACTCTGATACCAACAACGTGACCTCAAAGCTTGTTCCTCTAAAAGAGAGGTCTGTCATCATCGAGTTTCACAACATGGGAGTGGATGCCTACTGGGGAAGAGATGTATTAAATGAGGCAGCTACCGCCCTACCAATTTTGGAAGATTTCATTGGAGTTCCTCTGCCAGAAGAGGTTGAAAAGGTGATCATAATAGGAGAGAGAAAGTGGAAGGAGGAATGGGCTTTCTTCGTTGGAATCAATGAGAATGGAGAGAGAATAAGACTTGAAAAGGATCACCCCAACCCAATGACCATCTATCATGAGATTACTCATTTCTGGACTATATCTGGGAACTTTCCATACCCTCTATCTGAGGGGTTTGCAGAGTACTACGCCTACCTTACTGCCAGAGAACTTGGATATTCAGAGGTGTCAAAGCTCTCCTTAGATGCAAACCTGCAAAATGCCTTGGTAGAGGAGCCAGAAAAGGGGCAGACTACCCTAGCCCTGAACTCCTTTGACTATTTCGAATCCACCGATAAGCAAAAGATCAACGATTTCTACGCAATTTCTTTTACCATGTATTACAACCTTGCAAACCAGGAGAATCTTGGCCTTGAAACCTTGAAAAAGATAAATGAGAGAGTGATGAATTCTGAAATAGACGCTTCTGTTGGTGGCATTGGAGTGATTCAGTATTTGGAAATTGTGAGAGAGCTCACAGGTATAAGCTACTCCCATCTTCTGATGCCTTGCTTTTTTACCAGATGGGATGAAAAAACAGCCAAAGAATTTGATGAGGCTTTAGCTCACCGCAGAGAAACCATAAAGGTAATCGGACAGGATGAGAGGGAAAATCAAAATCTAAAGTCAGCCACAGAATTGTTGCTCTCTGGGAATACCCAAGCTTCGATATTGGCATACCAAAATGCAATAAAGATATACTTTGAGGAGCTTGAGAAAGAACAAGAGACATCAATAGAGCTTCCTCCCCCTGAGAGAAGCCTTTTTGAAAGGTATGGAAAGTACATGCTTGGATTTGGGATATTCCTAATCGTTGTCGCTCTAATTGGAATTCTCATAAGAGCTTTGAGCAAGAGGGGGGAAGAGGAGGAGTTTGAGGTTATGCTGGGAGAGCCCTACAGTCCATCCACTCCTCCTTCAAAAGAGGAGATAAGCTTCGAGGAAATAGTGGGAAAGAGGGAAGAGTAAAAAAAGTGCGACCGGCGGGATTCGAACCCGCGTTGCAGGCTTTTCCCCTGAAACTTTTAAAAAAAGAGTACGAAAATCATCGATTCCTCAAAAAAATAAGATTTTATTCGGAAATCTTTGATTACCGATATGCCAGAAAAGCTAAGTTTTTCTGTGCATTTTGGGAACGCCAAAAACTCGAAGAGTTTTTGAGTGATTTTCAGACTCTCGAAAAATTTCATTTTTCGATAGTTTCATCAAAACAGAGGTTCTCCTGAAAGGAGAACCTCTAACGCTCCTGACAGGTTTGTGTCAGGTGCGCGGGGTTTGCCGTGGTGGGAAGCCCGAGTCCTAACCACTAGACTACGGTCGCCTGATTTTTTTTGAATTTAAAACTTTATAAAACTTATGCTTTCCTAACTCAAGTCAATTTTTTTTAATGAGGGAAAGCTTCTTTAAATAAAAGGTTCGCTAAACTCTTGTTAGGCATAATTTTAAAAAACAAACATTTATTAAGACGTTTTAGACAATTTCTAAATTATGTATTCAATCGAAAAAATTAAAAAAATAATTCAAATCAATTTTCCCACATTTGAGATCAAGGATGTCTCTTTTATTGGTGAAGGTTGGGATAGTTGTGTTTATAGAATTAACCAAGAATATATTTTTAGGTTTCCAAAATATGAGAAAGTGTCTGAAAACTTAAAGAAAGAAATATGTTTACTTCCAAAACTTAAAAACCATCTCAACATATCAATTCCCAATTTCGAATTCGTAGGCAAAAAATCAAAAGTATTTGATAAGTATTTCGTTGGGTACAAAGCAATGCTGGGTGTTCCCTTGACCAGAAATGTTTTTGATCAACTTTCTGATTATGTTAAGGAAGAAATTGCAAAGCAAATTGCACATTTCTTGGAAACTATGCACTCTATCCCGCTTGAAGAAGTAAAGGAATGTGGAGTTGAAAAATTAGATTTTGAAAGAGACTATGAAGACGATCTCAGAAATATGCAAGATAAAGTATTTCCGAAACTCTCAAAATTAGAACGAGAATGGGTTACAAGACTGTTCAAAGGTTACTTAAATGAGGAAGAAAATTTTAAATTTAAGCCATCATTACTACATAATGATTTGAGTGCTGATCACATTTTCTTCGATATAGAGCAAAACAGAATAACGTCCATTATAGGCTTTGGAGATGTTGCTATTGGGGATTCAGATTATGATTTGATGTATCTAATAGATGATTATGGTGGGGATTTCATTGAGATTTTATTGAGATATTACCATCACGAGAATCTATCGAGGTTGATACAGAAGTTAAAGTTTTTTCAATCTTGTGATCCTATACATACAATCCTCGGTGGAATCCATCTAAAGGATGAGGATAAAATCAGAGATGGCCTGAAATCGCTGAAAGAAAGAATTGCTGCAAATAAATGATTGTATATTAGTGCAAAATCCAACTTCAAAAACCTTTATATAAATCCTCATCTGCTTATCATGTATGAAACAAGAAATCCTTGATAATCTAATGAAAGCCAGAAGGGAGTTGCTAGAGGTGACAGAAGGCGTTGCTGAGGATTTAAGAGTAACTGAAAAGTGGTCAGTAAAGGATGTTCTGTCCCACGTGGTTGGCTGGGATTTCTATACCATAACAGCAATAGAGGAGTGTTTGCAGGACAAGATGCCTTTCTACTTTGATTTGAACTGGGATAAGCTAAATGAAGAAGAGGTACAGAAGCGAAGAAACCTCTCACTAAAAGAGGTTTTGGATGAGCTGGAGCAATCCCACAAAGCTCTTCTGGATTTTGTCTCAGAATTTTCTGAAGATAGGTTGACAGAGTACCATGGTCATCGCTGGAGGAGATACAAGATTACCCCTGAATCCCTGCTTCAGGTAACGATACACCATGATATTTTTCATGCAAGAAAGATTAGAGAGGCTGCAAGGCATCAGTAGCTACATCTTCGATTTTCAACAGCTTAGAATTATCGAATGATTCTATTTCCTACCAAAAGATATTTATAGAATGTTTTCATACAAATAACAGATAAAGGTGAAAGATATGAAGATCAAGGAAATCAAACAAGTCGTCAAAGAACGCTATGGTAAATCCGCTGAGAAAGGTGGCGGAGAGAAGCCCTGTTGTCCCAGTGAGGCTGGCTCCAGTTCGAGCTTTGCTTCTGCACATGGGCTTTATTTGCAGGAAGAACTCTCCTTTATCCCTGAAATAGCTCTCAATCTCTCTAAAGGTTGCGGTAACCCCACTGGTTTCGCCAATCTTCAACCAGGCGAAGTGGTTGTGGATTTGGGTTGTGGAGGAGGCATAGATGTTATTCTGGCCTCCAACAAGGTAGGACCTCTAGGGAAAGTGATTGGGGTAGATTTCGCTCCCCAGATGATTGAGCGTGCAAAGCAGGCAGTGGCTGAGGCGGGAGTGACTGATACAGTTGAACTTGTTGTTGCTGACATGGAGCGGCTTGAGCTTCCAGATGAGATTGCCAACGTTGTGATATCAAACTGCGTCATCAACCTGTGCCCAGACAAAGAGGCTGTGTATCGGGAAGCCTTTCGCATCCTAAAACCAGGTGGGCGTCTTGCTATCTCTGATATTGTTTATACAGAAAAGATCAATCCTCAGGTACAAGAGCGCTTTCAATCAACCTGGGCAGGATGTGTGGGTGGAGCGATAGAGGAGGATAGTTATTTCAAGATAGTTCGGAAGACAGGCTTTAACCAATTAGAAATCGTGGCCCGTCATCTGCTATCTTCGAAAGAACTGGAGGCAATGGCCTGTTGTCCAGGCAATGAATACACACCTGCCCCTGCGAAAGAAGACCTGGAAACTGTACAAGGGAAAGTGATCAGCATTAAATTTACGGCAGTGAAGCCATCTTTGAGGTGAGGAACGGACCGAGAACGTTTCCCAAATGCTTCGCACTTCACGAAAAATCCCCAAACTAAAACACACCTCAGGAAAACTTTTCAAATATCTCATCAAGCTTTAGAAGATCGTTAAAATCTCCTTCAACCCTCAAATTTCCAGTCATGAAAGCCTCTGAACCTTTAAGTCTTCCAGTACATATTCCAATCCAAGTTTTTGCATCTGAAAAAATTTTTGTACTTGGATCTTGAACTTCACCCTCAGAGATGGTGCATTTCTTATCCTTTATTCTTATAAACCATTTGCCTCCCCCATTTCCTGAAATATTACACTGAATTATGGCATTTAAACTCATAGCTTTCTCAGGATTGAAAGCCTTTGACATTCCTTCAAAGATTTCTCTAACTGTAATTTCCTTCTGATTCACATGTGAGATTCTGTGTTTTCTTGAATGGTAGATAACAACGTACTTTGGAAGAAGTCTTGTCGATATCAGAGCTATGAAGAGAAGAATGATGGAAATGGGAGTTGCTGGAAAGAAACCCTCGTTCCACTTGATGTTTATCAAGGTATTTGATAAAAAGACAACTGTGAAAATCCAAGTCAAGAGATAGTTCACATAGATGAATTCTTGAGTATTCCATACTTCCTCAATCACCCCTTCTTTTGCATGCTGAAGGGTAAAGGGATTTTTCATCAGAAGGGATAGGAGAGCCATTGCGAAAAGGGCAGCATACAAAAGTGCACTGACATACCTTCTTAGTATTTCTGAATACTCTTGAGAAAAGATCAAGACAATCTCGCAGGAGGCAAAGAAGATCAATGCCACAATTTCTATAGTCTTTATCTTCCCATACTTTGAAATTATCCTTATAAGAATTAAAGCTGAGATAAAGCCACTGGTTACGTCCAGATCAAAGTATCCTAAAAGAGAGAAAACCATGAAGAATACAAATGGGATGTATCCCAAAAAACCCAAAACTCTCATAAAACCTGAAGATTCTCTTCTCCAAGCTTCCATCAAATCAACTCCTTGTCCTGAAAACTGACTGCATCCTGAAGAGCTCGTTCATGTCACCCTCAACTTTGAGCTTTCCAGAAAAAAATGCCTCTTGTCCTGAAAGCTCTCCCCTAGAAATTGCAAACCAATTCTCAATGTCTGCTATGATTTTGAGATTATAATTCTCTGCTTCTCCCTCAAAAAGTTTGCATTTACGATCTTTTATCTTAAGATAAAACTTTCCTCCGCCTTCTCCATTTATATCGTACTGAATAATCGTATTCCAGCCTTCAGCTTCTTTCGGATCAAAAGCTATCTTTGCCATTCCCTCAAAGAGCTCTCTCAAATCCATCAAATAACCTCCTCAAGCCATCCTTTCTCTTTCCAATATTTGTAATCAACCTTTAAAAAATCCTTCTCTCTCAAGATCAAATTCCTCATGGCTTTGCTAAACCTTATTGGATAGACCTTCTTATCTCTCATTGTCTTGAAAAGTTCTCTTCCCAGATCTTTTGCCCTTAAAAGGTCATTTCGCTTCAAATCACCAGGTTTTGTAGCAAGACCACAAACCTTTCCCACAGTGACAACCCCAAAACTCTGCAGAACTCCATTCATGTAATCAGCCACTGCATCCACATCTCCAACACCAGCATACACAGAAACAGAAGCTCCATACTTTCCATGTAGGCTTGGTCTGTGCCCAAAGGAGAGGCATCTATCGATGAAGGTCTTCATCTGAGCAGTTACAGAAAGAAAGTAAACTGGGCTTCCAAAAACAATGCCATCTACTTCAAGCATCTTATTCTTTATCTCGATGGCATCGTCCTTTTGGGGACACTCACCTAATGAAAGGCAGGTTGCACACCCTGTACAGTATTTTATGTTAAGGTTAGGGAGGAGTACTATCTCAGTCTCCACTCCCTCTCTCTCAAGTTCTTCGAACATGCTCTCCATTAAAAGATAGGTGTTCCCAATCTTTCTGTGAGGACTTCCGAGTATTCCTAAAACCTTCATACGATCACCTTTTGACCATATATTTTTATATCCCAAATTAATATAAAATCTATGAAAGAAGAACCAGAAGATGTAAGGATAGATGCTTACAATTTAAGAAATCTCAGTAGTCTTTTTTTAGAATTTTCTCACAGTTTGAGGCTTCTTCTTTTTAAAACCCTTAAAGAAAAGAAACGCCATACAGAAATTTCTAAAATACTCGATATATCTCCCCAAGAAACAACAAGGCACCTTAGAAGGCTGATGAGGGCAAATTTGATAGAAAAGGATTCTGAGGGTTTTTACTCACCAACTTCATTTGGACTTTTGGTTTTGAGGTTACTTCCCCTTTTTGAGTTTGTTTCTTCAAGAAAAAATTACTTTTTAAAGCATTCCTTAGAGGAAGTCCCATATTCCTCTTTGTTAAATCTTCATAAATTGGAGAAGGCATACTTGGGAGAAGAGGGTATCGATGGATTATTCAGGGCAAAGGAGATGTTCTCAGATGCCCATGAATACATGTACGTTATGTCCAAATATGGAATGTCTGCCTCTATACCAATTGTCCTCGAAAAGTTGAGAGAAGGAGTGAGATTTAGGATACTTCTTGAAAAAAAAGCTTTCAAAGAATTGGAGTATCCAAAACCTACTGAAGATGTGAAGAATCTAGAATTAAGATTTCTTGAAAACTTGAATACAACTATTCTCTTAAATGAGAGAGAGGCTTTGCTCTCCTTTCCAAAAAAATCTGGAGATGCAGACTACACCTGTGGCTTTAGTGGAGAAGCTTTTGAATTCTTAAATTGGTGCAAAGATCTCTTTCATTATTTCTGGGAAAAGTCAAAACCTCTTTAGTTTCTCACTCCCTGGGCAAACCTTTCGTTCCCTCCCCCTTTTCCATATTCTTTTATAATCTCATTTGCGTAATGTTTCTTTTCAACAGCCTTATCTCCACACACTACTACTAAGTTTTTTTCTTTGTTATAGAGAACCAAAACTGTGTTATCCTCCACCAATTTAAATGCGATTTCCCTCAGTTCATCAACATCCACATCTATTCGTTTTTCTATCCTAGGAGTCAATTCATCTGCCACTGAAATTTTTTCTTTTTCAGCAATGAGTTTTGAAATTCTCTTTTTAAGTTTTTCAATCTCTTTCCCTCTATCCTTCCATTCCTCAAAAAACCTCTTGGCTGTTTTTTCAACTTGCTTTTTATCTACTCTGAAAGTTTCACAGACATTTTTCAAAATCTCCTCATCCTTTTGAATGTGCTCTAAGGCTTTTAGTCCTGAGGCAAACTCCAATCTTATTATCCCATCCTGGATCTTCTCTGTTTTCAAAATCTTGATGAAACCCACCTCTGAAGTGGAAGATGCATGAGTTCCTCCACAAGCCTCAACATCAAAATCGGGGATGTTCACCACCCTTAGATCTTTTGAAGGAACAACCCCTCCCTGGTACAATCTGAAACCAAATTTCTTCTCAGCCTCATCTTTTGGAAGAAAGTCTTTCTCGAGTTTTAAATCACCGAGCACGATCTCATTTGCAACGCTCTCTATCTTTTTGATTTCCTTCGAAGTTAAGGGCTTAAAATGGGTGATGTCAAGCCTTGCCTTATCCTCTGTCTTTAAAGCTCCAGCTTGCCAGATGTGGTTTCCAAGCACCTTTCTTGCAGCTCCATTTATTATATGGGTGGCTGTGTGGTGCCTTGTAAGATTTTTCCTTCTCTCTTTATCCACAACTGCTATAACCTCATCTCCTTCTTCAAAATTTATTTTCTCCATCTTGTGAAGAATCACCTTACCCTGCCTTTCCACCTTCAAAACTCTGCATTTATCGATAAAACCTCTATCTGATTCCTGTCCCCCACCCTCTGGATAGAAGGCGGTTCTTGAGAGCACTACCTTTGAATCCATTATCTTTAAGACCTTGGCTTTGAACTCAAAGACATCTGAGTAGTACAAAATCTCGGTTGGAGGAACTGAAAGCTCTTTTGTTTTTTTAGGTTTTCTTTCAAGAATTTCATGTCTTTGGGTAACCTGCATGTAGAAATCCTTGGGAATCTTAACCTTCATGCCTTTTTTTCTTGCAAACTCTTCAATCAAATCTGGAGTAACGCCGTGAGAGTCATAAGCCTCTATGAGTTTTTGCGTTGTTATTTCTCCCCTCTTCAAGAGTCTTGCAACCACCCTCCCCACCTTTTCTCTAGTTCTCCCAAACTTCTCTCTCTCGTTCTCCAAAATCTCGAAAATCTCTTCAAGGTTCTCGCTCAACTCTGGATATTGGGGTTTTAGAAATTTCGCATGCTCTTGAAAAACATCCTCAATAGAGATTTCCCATTCGTATCTATCGAGAAAACTAAAAATCCTTCTCAAGAGAACCCTCAGGTTGTACCCTCCCCCCATGTTGGAGGGAAGAGCTCCATCACTTAAAGCAAACAGGAGAGCTCTTACATGGTCTGCAATGGAGTAGATTGAAGCCAAGGGATAAACCATATCTTTTAGAGTTTTTACCTCAAGATCTATCTTTTTGGAAATGTCCTTCCAAACCTTCTCAATGTCGTAAACTTCATCGAAATTGAGCAATCCTGAATATGGAATGAATTTCATCAAAATTTCATGGTTTGGTTCAAATCCAGTTGTTCTAAGGAGTTTTTCAACAACCTCTGGAAAGGAAGCTTCATATATGGTATTCGTACCTTGAGAGTACCAAGCAAATCTCTCCTGGCCTGCTCCCATATCCAAAACCTTCAAATCAAGGTCTTTGTAACCACTTTCCGTTATCTCATATAGCATGTAAACCTGGTTTCCCAGCTCACACCCTTTAGAGAAGAACTCCATACAAGCCCCCCCATTTCCTCCTCCAGCCCAGCCATCCTCGTGAAATACAAGTTCTTCTTTTGGAATTTTGAGTCCCTCATCGAGCCATCTGTATATGTGAGCAAGGTATAGGTTCTGGTCGTACTCTTTTGGCTTGACAAAGGCGTGCTGTCCAATCATCACGAAAGAGGTTAGATGTCTTCCCGTGATTCCCACGTTGTCAAGGTCAACGAATCTCAGGCAGGACTGGGGAACAACGAGGGGATTTGCAGGAGGCTCCACCGCCCCTGAAACCACGTGAGGCTGAAAATCATAGATAGAAGCCTGAACAAAATCTGTGTCATCCCTCCAGCGAGCCACCACAGGATATCTCTCAATTGGAGTATAACCCATCTTTTCAAAGAGTTTTGAAAACTCTCTCCAAACCTGAATAAAAGATAAGACCCTTTTAGATGGAACTCCAATGAACTCATAACTTCCTGTACACTCTGGATCTCCACATACCTCTCTCCCCCCCACTGCCCAGAAGAACTTCTTACACTTTTTGCACTGCTTTCTCTCAAATCCCAGATTGCGGAGAGTTTCTGTCCCAAAGAATTCATCGTAATTTTTAGAGGCTTTGATTCTAAACTGCTCTTTTAACTCCTTTAGAGTCATGATTTTACTTTCTCAGGGTGTTTTTATAGATTGTGGTTAAAGGCTTTGTAACCAAAAACCAATCCCACTTAAATTTATCTTATTTTTGG
The DNA here is from genome assembly GCA_046760205.1 of Candidatus Methanofastidiosia archaeon. Taxonomy (GTDB): domain Archaea; phylum Methanobacteriota_B; class Thermococci; order Methanofastidiosales; family SZ-28-30; genus JBHIDS01. The sequence continues at coordinate 2,484 of JBHIDS010000037.1, read as the reverse complement.
GAAACCTTTTGGTTTTCAGAACTCCAATTTTACGTTGTAAAACCGATATATTTATATACTCCAAAAGGTATAAAGGAGCATGAAAAATATGTTCCTGAAAGAAAAGACAGTTTCAATTATGGTAGCCCTATTTGAGAGCAAAAAGTCCTTGTATGTGTCTGAGGTTGCAAAAAAGTCCGACTGTATGTATCCATATGCCCTTGGTGTTTTGAATAAGTTTGAGGAGAAGGGATTTGTTACCTCAAAAAAAGAGGGAAGGACGAGATATTTCACCTTAACAGCCTCAGGCAAGAAAATTGCAAGCTCTTTGAGAAAGACTCAAGATATGATAAGACAGGTAGGCACCTCATAGATGTTCACATAACGTGGATCCACAAAAAAATTAGGATATAAATTAGGATATATCTAAAGAACATAATGTAAATACATATAGGAGGGTCAAATGGCATTTTATGAAACTTTCATTTCCTGATAGCTCTATCTCTCACAAAGCTTTTGAAGATTCTCAAAGAGGAGCTTGGGGATTTATATTGAAGACAACATTGGCATCTTCAGCTTGTGTTTTCTCACATTCGCTATCGCTTTTCTATATCCAGCATCTGCATGCCTTATTATTCCGAGACTCGGATCGTAGGTTAGAACTCTTTTAAGCTTTTTCTCAGCCTCTTTCGTTCCATCAGCCACCACCACCATGCCTGCATGAAGAGAGTATGGAATACCAACACCCCCTCCCTGGTGCACCGAGACCCAGGTTGCTCCCCCTATGGTGTTTAGAAGCGCGTTTAAGATGGGCCAGTCTGCAATGGCATCTGAGCCATCCTTCATTTGCTCAGTTTCCCTGTTTGGGGATGCCACAGAACCACAGTCGAGATGATCTCTCCCTATCACTATGGGAGCTGAAATCTCACCACTTCTCACCAAATCGTTTATTCTTCTTCCAAACTTTGCTCTCTCTCCCAATCCAAGCCAACATATCCTTGCAGGAAGTCCTTGAAATGGAACTTTTTCTCTTGCAAGCTTTATCCATTTAGTGAGGGTTTCATCTGAGGAAAACTCCTCAAGCACCACCTTATCTGTGATGTGAATGTCTTTCGGGTTTCCAGAGAGTGCCACCCATCTGAATGGACCTTTGCCCTCACAGAACATTGGTCTTATGTATGCCTGAACAAAACCAGGGTATGAAAAGGCATTTTGAACACCAGCCTTTAGAGCCTGTCCCCTAAGGTTGTTTCCATAGTCAAAAGCAATTGAGCCTTTTTTTTGCATCTTCAAAATCGCCTTACAGTGGATTGCCATGGACTCCATGGACTCTGAAATGTACCTTTGAGGGTCATCCTCCCTAAGCTCTGAAGCCTCTTTTAGAGAATAACCTTTGGGGATATACCCATTTAAAGCATCATGAGCTGAGGTCTGGTCGGTAACAACGTCAGGTTCAAAACCTTCCTCCAAAAGTATCGGATGAGTTTCTGCGGTGTTTCCCACAAGACCTATGGACTTTGCCTCACCTTCATCTCTTGCATTTCTTGCTATTTCCAAAGCCTCATCAAGATCCTCTGTAATTAAATCACAATAACCTGCATCTATCCTCTTTTTGATTCTCTCAGGAGAAACTTCAACGTCTATTAGAATTCCCTCGTTCATGGTGACGGCAAGGGGCTGGGCACCTCCCATTCCTCCCATTCCTCCAGTTAGGACTATCTTTTTTTTCAGATTTCCTTTGAAGTGTTTTCTTGCACATGCTGCAAAGGTTTCATATGTCCCCTGTAGAATTCCCTGCGTTCCTATGTATATCCAGGAGCCTGCGGTCATCTGTCCATACATGGTAAGCCCCTTTCTCTCATACTCCCAGAAGTTCTCCCAGGTTGCAAAGGCTGGAACTATGAGGGAGTTTACAAGAATTGCTCTTGGAGCATCTGCATGAGTTTTGAAAACCCCAACAGGCTTTCCTGATTGAATAAGCATCGTTTCGTCTTCTTCCAACTCTCTTATGGTTCTGATGATGGTATCGAAGCACTCCCAGTTTCTGGCTGCCTTGCCTGCTCCCCCATATATAATCAGTTTTTCAGGAATCTCTGCATTTTCAAGATTATTCAAGAGCATTCGAAGTAGAGCTTCTTGTTGCCATCCCTTACAACTCAACTTCAACCCTCTCGGAGCCTTGAATTCTCTTAAGGTTTGTTTCATGTTCTTTTTTGAATTTGAGAGATATAAGGTTTTCCCCCCACTGCAAACCCAGTGGACACGTTGTGGGTCATTCGCTTCGCTCAAACCCACTGCAAACCCAGCGCATCTGCGGCAAACCCTGCAGGAGCGTTAGAGATTCTCCTCTGATGCAAACCCATCAGGAGCGTTAAAGGTTCTTCCTTCAGAAGAACCTTGTTTTGGTTAAACTTTTTTAAAAGTTTAAGGAGAACCTTGTTTTGATCCAGCTTTTTTAAAAGTTGGCTTTAAGGGATTTCAAATCTTTGATTTGAATATCGCTTG
>JBHIDS010000036.1:0-14766 GCA_046760205.1 Candidatus Methanofastidiosia archaeon | reverse complement strand
ATTATATTTATGCTTTTAAGCATCTCATCCTCTTTCTTTACGAGCTCTTGAATCTCTGAAAGTTCCAACTCTCCATCATAGATTCTTTCGTTTACAATGAGGGTATCCTTTTTCACCTTGTAGAAACTCTCCTCTGCCAAATCCAGAAGTTCTAAATCGTACACTCTTTTCAAATCCTTAATCACTTTCGGAATCTCTCCCTTGTGAATGTAGGAAAGCTTGGGATTTCCAATTCTCTCAACGAAAACCTCTTCAACCTCCTCATCCTCAAGGTCGAAAGGCGTGTATTCTGGAAGCTCTAAGGATTCTTCCTCATAAGCCTTTTTCACAATTTTAACCTTTGATGTAGAGAGATAGAGGGCTTCCATTGGACATGCATCTATGCACTCCCCACACCTGTTACACTCTATTGAGTCCAAATCCTCTAAAACCTCTATTGCCTTGGGGCAAGCTTTCACACATTCTCTACATGAATCACACATACTCTCATCCAAATTCAAGGTTAGAAGAGAAACCTTGTTGAAGGGACCTGCAAGAGCTCCTGTGGGACAGAGGTAACGGCACCAGAATCTTGGGATCATCAAAAAGAGGAGAAAAAGGAGGAAGAGAAAAGAGCCTCTCAAAACTATCAAATTATTCACTTTAATTCCATATTTGAGATGGTATGGAAGACTTGCCTCTATGAGTCCATGGGGAGAGAACCTTGCAAAGAAACTCTCCTCAATCAGAAAAGAAAAGAGCAGTAACGAGATGAGAGCCACAAACTTGAAGTGTATCCCAATCTTGTGAAGGCTCTTTCTGGGCTCAACTTGAAATGTTCAAAATATCCTGAAAAAGTCCAAAGGGACAAACCCATCCACAAAAAGCTCTTCCAAAGATAGAGAAAAGGATCAAGAGCAAACCCAAAACATAAATGGGAGCTTCTTTTGCGATTAAAAAGTCTTCAAGAAGTTCCACAGGCTCTGAGAAGAGGGCAAAGGGGCTTGCAGGGCTGTAGAGAATGGGCAGAGAGATGAACTTCAAGTTGTATAAAAATCCCAAGTTCAAGATAACGAGGGAGAGAAGCTTCACAAACCTTCTGAACCATCTTAACTTCAAGAGATAACCTCCTTGATTACTTCCAAAATAGAGTCCTCAAGATTTAAAATCCCAAGGTTTGCAAGAAGAAGATCGTTCTCATCCAACACCAAAATCACAAGGCCGTCCTTCATCTCAATCTCTAACCCAAGCTTTTGAAGATCCTCAAAAGTCATGCTGTCATAATCTATGAAATTCGCGAGCTTTGAAAATTCCTCAACCATTTCCAAGGCATAGAGGTACTCTGAAGAAATCTCTTCATAGACAACAACCAATTTTATCTTTTTTGAAGTTCTCTTTTGAATTTGTAAGAATTTTAAGGTGTTGATGGTTTCGTTACCTAGAAGATCTATACCCTCTGTAAAGTTGCTCTCAATACCTTCATAATAAGAGGAATCGTTCTGTAGTCCCAAACACTCTGGGCAGAAGAAATTCGCAAGTTCTAACGTGGTCTTGGCCTGAGAATTCAAGGCGCCGTATGCACAAAGGGCAAGCCCAAGGATCAAAATTGGCAGATATGCTCTCATCATAATCTATTGGTATAGAGATTTATATAACTTGTGTTATCCTCTGATGGATTTTACATCGAAAATGGAATTGTATTGATTATTTAATCTCTAATTTTTTTTATATATGTTGACATGAGGATTGCTATCAATAAAAGAAAGCACACCTTTCTGTTTTTGAGATTGGAAAATGAAGCAGGTTTTTAATGTGAAGAGTTCAATCAAGCGAAAAACCCAAAATCTTTTTATATAACCTTGATGAGAATTATGAAAGGTGAAACTCATGAGGTTGAAAGAAATTGAGGATGCAGAGAAAATCTACAACACAGTCTTTTCAAGAGAACAAAAAAACATCTTGGACAGCCATGCCATAAAGAGTATCTTGAGGATCTCAAAGCTCATCGTAGACACCCAGGATGTAAAAAAGGTGAAAGAAACCATCGAGAAAGCAAGTGCTCTTTATGAGACTCACTTCTCCCTTACCAGAAGAATGGTGGATGGGGACCAGGTGGGAAGCATAGTTTCCATAGCAGAATTTCTAAACCATAAAAGTGAGAAGTGAAAGAGATGATTCTTCCAAAGGAGAAAGTCTTGATAGAAAAGATAGAGACATCTTTTGTTGATGTTGTAAAGATAGTGAACGAGGTCAGAGTAAGAAGGTTAACAGGTTATCTCTTGATTAAGTACGAAACCGATGAGGACATAATGCTTTTCAAAGAAGGAGAGTTGATAACTGCAGTCTTTTCGGATGCTGAGGGGAAGATTGGGGGGGAGAGGGCAATCCCTGAAATAATCAGAAGGGCGAGATCAGAGGGAGGCAATCTCTCCATATATCAACTTTCAGAAGATATCCTAAACTCCATAGTTGGTTATGTTTTAGGAAGAGTACTCTACGAGAACCTGAAATCTACCTACCTCCAGTTCAACAAATTGCTTGCAAATCTTTCAGATGAGGGATACACTGGTTGTATCACCATTGAATCTGGGGATAAGAGTGGAATGGTTTTGATGGATGAGGGAAAACCTGTAGGTGCCTACTTTGAGAATGGAGAGTTTTTAAAGGATTCTGAGGCTCTAAATGAGATAATCTATCTTGGGGGCAAGGAGGATTCTCTGGTTAACGTCTGGCAGAGTGGTGAGGTCATAGCAGAGGAAATAGAAGAGGAATTCAGGGAGAGAGAATTGAGTGAGATGAGGGGATATGAAGTTGAAGAGGTGGTTGAAAGGGAGAGATTAAAGGTTTCAAGGCCAAAAGGGAAACCCGAAGAGCAAGTCACCGAAATGGAGAAAGAACTTGAGATGCTTGAAAGAACAACTATAAGAAAACCCTCAGACCTCTTTGGTGGGATAGTTCCATACAAATTGAAGCTTCCCATAGAGGATACGAAGAGGATATCTGTCAAAGGAATCCTGATAAACGCCAACCTTAGATACCTACAAGAGAGGTCAAGACCCTGGACTGCAAGAGAGTTCTTCAAGGAGAGGTCAAAGAGGACAATTCTTGAAGCCATAGAGAGCGAGATTTTGGAAAGAAAAGTTCTGCGGGACCCAAACTACAGAAGAGAAAAACACAAACTCAGAAGGAGATACTTCAACTCTTTGAGCTACCCCTTTGATGAGTACTTCGACATCACCTACACCATTGCAAAGATGTTGGAATCTGGCTGGCTCTACAAGAGAAACGAGAGTCAGTACCAAAAAGATTGGGTAAGGCTTGAGAAGTCTCTCTTTGAGCTTGGAAAAGTTACCTATCCCATGATTCGCTTGGAGAGAAAGAGTGGTTTTTTTCAAAGAAAAATTCCTAGCTTTGGGCTTTCAGGGTTAAAAGGGGGAGAGATAAAAGGAGAGTTTTTCAAGATTCTAGATGACTTTAGGGGGATGACGGGTTTCAAATATAAAATTCTAAAGAGTAGGGAAAATATGGTGAGTTTCATCATAACTCGTGATCCAGAACCTACTGCGAGGAGGATGGGCATTATTTGGAGTATTCTTAAAAGCTTAAAAAATGGAAACTTTGAGATTTCACAAAAGGCAGGGAATGGTGGGATACTATATGAGGTCAGGTGGTGAGATGAAGGAGAAGGTTGAGAAATTGAGAGAGATGAGAGAGAGGGCAAAGTTGGGTGGTGGAATCGAGAGAATAAAAAAACAGCACGAGAAGAAAAAGTTAACTGCCAGGGAGAGGATAGAAAAGCTCCTAGATCCTGGAAGTTTTAGAGAGTTGGATGCCTTCGTTCTTCACCAGTGCAGGGACTTTGGAATGGAGGAGAGGAGGATTCTTGGAGATGGGGTTGTTACAGGTTATGGAACCATAGATCAAAGATTGGTCTATATATTCTCTCAGGACTTCACTGTCTTTGGAGGTTCTCTTGGAGAGATGTTTGCCACAAAAATATGTAAGGTAATGGATCTCGCCATGAAGATGGGAGCACCCATAATAGGTTTGAATGACTCTGGAGGGGCTCGAATTCAGGAGGGTGTGGCTTCACTGGGTGGTTATGCAGAGATCTTCTTCAGAAATGTCATGGCATCAGGAGTGATTCCACAGATCTCTGTCATCATGGGACCCTGTGCTGGAGGTGCGGTATACTCCCCAGCCATGACGGACTTCATAATAATGACCAAGAAAACTTCTCACATGTTCATAACAGGGCCTGAGGTCATAAAAGCTGTAACTGGGGAGGAGATAACCTTCGAGGAGCTTGGTGGAGCTCAGACTCATTCTACAATCTCTGGAGTTTCTCACTTTCAAGCTGAAAGTGAGGAGGATGCCCTAAATCATGTTCGAGAGTTGCTTTCTTACATTCCTCAGAACAACCTGGAAGACCCTCCCATCTCTGAGTGTAGAGACGATCCTATGAGAATGGATGAGGAGCTCAAGCACCTAGTTCCAGACTCTCCAATAAAGCCCTATGACATGAGAGATGTGGTGAGGCATGTTGTGGATGATGGGGAGTACTTCGAGGTGCACAAGGGCTATGCTCAAAATATAATATGTGGTTTTACAAGGCTTTCTGGAAGATCAATAGGTATTGTGGGAAACAATCCAAAGTTTTTGGCAGGCTGTCTCGACATAAAGGCTTCCATAAAGGGAGCAAGATTTGTAAGATTCTGTGATTGCTTCAACATTCCGCTACTGACCTTTGTGGACGTTCCTGGATTTTTGCCTGGAAAGGAGGAGGAGTATGGAGGAATAATAGTCCACGGTGCAAAACTCCTCTATGCTTTCTCAGAAGCCAACGTTCCAAAGATTACGGTTATCACCAGAAAAGCCTATGGCGGGGCATATGATGTGATGTGTTCAAAGCACATAAGAGCAGATGTGAACTACGCCTGGCCCTCTGCAGAGATTGCGGTGATGGGTCCAGAGGGAGCGGTAAACATAATCTTTAGAAAAGAAATTGCAAATGCTAAGGATAAGGAGAAAGTAAGGGAAAAGCTCATTAAGGATTACAGGGAAAAGTTTGCAACCCCCTACCTCGCATCTGAGAAAGGCTACATAGATGAGGTGATAGAGCCTCAAGAAACAAGGCCTAAGGTCATCGAAGCCCTCGAAATGCTTCAGACCAAGAGGGAGGGAAGACCAAAGAAAAAGCATGGGAACATACCACTTTGATTTCTCTTACCATGATGTCATGCTTTGATGGCGAAAGGGATATAAGGAAAGAAATGAGTATTAAAAATATGAACGTGTGGTATAAAATACTGGAGGAAGATTGCCTTAAGTGGTTTGATAAATACTCAGGAGAAAATATACATCTTACTTTCATTGATCCACCTTTTAGACAAGGGAAAGATTATAGATTTTTTGATGACAATCAGCCTGAAGAAAGATACTGGAATTGGCTAAAAGATGTTCTATCTAAAGTCTACGAAATTACAGATAAAGGCGGTGCTGTTTACTTCATGCAAAGGGAGAAAAACACAGAAAATGTACTGAGATTGCTTAGAGACACTGGATGGGCATTTCAAAATTTAATTATTTGGAAGAAAAAAACATCGGCAATTCCTTCTGAAATTAGATATTCCAAACAATACCAAATCATTGCTTTTTCCACAAAAGGTAAGAAACCAAGAGTGTTTAACAAATTACGTGTGGATTTAACAAAGCCACCTGAGTATAAGTATGAGAGACCTAATGGAGTCTATGTTACAGATGTATGGGATGACATTAGGGAATTAACGTCGGGATATTTTGCAGGAGATGAAGCAATAAGAGATAAAAAAGGGACTAGGATTCATACACAACAATCCCCAATTGCTTTGCTTTTAAGGATTGTTCTAACATCTACTTTGCCTGGGGATTTAGTGTTGGATCCATTTGCTGGGACAGGAACCACAGCTGTAGTTGTTTATCAATTGAAGCGAAAATCAATATGTATTGAAATAGACCCAGAATATGTTAAAATTATAAAAAGACGTCTAAACCATTTAAGATCAGCAGATGATATCTCAAAATCTTATGATTATTACAAATACACAAAGAATTTGAAAGATATTTGGCCAACAGAAAAAACATCTACAATTACTGAACAGAAGAGGTTATTCTGAATGTATCATTTTGGTGAAATTGTAGAGTTTTACATTAAAATTTAATAAAGAACTTACTGAGGCAATATCTCAAAAGATATCTGAAATAAGAGTTTTTACAATTCAGCACAAAAGAAATGGAGAGCATACTGTATTTCAATTCAAATTCTAGTTTGTGCACCATCGGTATAACAGATTATTATCTCTAGGTTTCATGAACTCATCCAAATACATTTACTTCTAACCACCCAAAAACCTTATAAGGTTTTAAATTACAGATTAAATGAGATGATTTAAAAAATGGATATTGAAATTTTTGAGAGAGAAAATATTTGAGGAGGTTCCATGCGTATCGCAGTCTTTGGCGCAGGTGCTGTAGGTGGCTATTTTGGTGGACGACTGGCCCAGGCTGGAGAGGAGGTCGTGTTTATCGCCCGTGGGGAGCATTTTCAGGCTCTGCGTTCACACGGTCTTCGAGTGGATAGCGTGAAGGGCGACTTTGTACTACGGTCGGTTCAGGTGACCGATGACCCATCGCAAGTAGGAGTTGTGGATGTGGTCTTGCTGGGGGTGAAGTCCTGGCAGGTGCCCGAGGCTGCGCAAGCCATGCGCCCGTTGGTCGGACCAAACACGTTTGTGGTACCACTGCAAAACGGAGTCGAGGCGCCAGCACAGTTGGTGGCTGTGTTGGGTGCTAAGCATGTGTTAGGTGGTTTAGCCAAGATTATAAGTTTCAAAGTCGGACCCGGCCATATTCGACATGCTGGGGCAGAGCCTTATGTGGCATTTGGGGAATTGGATAACCGTCTTACCGAACGTGCCGAACGCCTGTGTCAGGCTTTTGAGCGAGCAGGGGTTACGGTGGAAATCCCTCCAGATACACAGGCAGCCCTATGGGAGAAGTTCTTGTTTATTGTCTCCTGGGGTGGGGTAGGAGCAGTAACACGAGCACCAATTGGGGTTTTGCGTTCCGTGCCTGAGACACGTCAGATGCTGGAACAGGCTATGCACGAGATTTTCGATGTGGCCCTTGCACGTAACATCGCTTTGCCAGAAGATGTCGTTGGCAAGACAATGGCTTTTGTGGATAAGCTGCCTCCAGATGGAACATCCTCGCTGCAGCGAGACATTATGGAAGGGAAACCCTCGGAACTCGACTCGTGGAATGGAGCGGTGGTGCGTCTGGGTCAGGACGTGGGGATGGCTACTCCACTGCACACCTTTATCTATCACAGTTTGTTACCGCTGGAGTTGCGGGCGAGAGGCCAAGTGCGGTTCAGCTTTAATACTGCCACGTATAATGGGGGGAGCAACCTAATATAATATGGGCTTTGCTGCTCACTGCGTTGACCTAAATGCTTCGCACTTCGCAAAGCCCGGAAACGTTATATGAAATTTAGAGTATTGTTAGAGAAAGATAAAATGTTAAAAGCAATATACCGATCTGTATTTATTGTAATAATAGTTGTATGGATCTCAATGAGTGTAATGCTATTGAGATAGATATTTCATTTGTAAAACTCACAACTCCGCCTAACACAGCATATACACTACGGGCTTTTACCCTTGCCCTTCGGACATTGCTCTCTTAGAATGTAAACTTCAAAATGTTCGAACCTTTACTCATTCCCAAACCAAGACTCAATGAAAATAGAAAAACCTGATAACCTACCAACTACCCGTTGTAGAGCCCGGATATCTTTTCGCTCCCTTCTCAGTCGACTAAAGCTCCATACATTCTCTCATGATTCAATTTTCCTCTCCTTTCTTTCTTGTTTGCATAGAATCGAGATCCCCTACATTGATCCAAAAAAACAAAATAAATGTTATATATTTTCTCAAAGCTCATCTATATCCTTTCCACAATAGGGACAAATTCTTCGTTTCCCTTTTTTCCGTTGCATTTCTTCAGCAAAACCAGAAGCAATTATTCCCGCTGGCAGTGCGACCATTCCAATCCCCAGAAGTGCTATTACTGCTCCAAGAAATTTTCCTAAAGGAGTGATGGGATAAACATCGCCATACCCAACTGTCGTTAGGGTGGCAACACCCCACCACATGGCAGCAGGGATGCTTGAAAATGTCTCTGGTTGAGCCTCATGTTCCACATAATACATCAAACTTGATGCAAATACCAATAAAAGAGATATTGTAAAAAATGTTACAACAAATTCCTCTGTCTTTGATTTCAGCACAAATCCAAGAGTTTGCAAGGATTCAGAATATCTACCCATCTTGAACAATCGAAAGAGTCTAAAAAGGCGTAACCCTCGCAAAAATCTCGGATCGAGAGGAAAAATCACTGGCAAGTAAAAGGGCAAAACTGCCATCAAATCTACAACAGCCATGGGGGTCAAGGCGAATCGGACTCTTCCTACTACAGGATTCTCAAACCTCCTATCCTCTGTACATGTCCATAGACGAAGAATGTACTCAACAGAGAAGATTGCAACTGAAAAAAATTCGAATGTCAAAAAGAAACCACCAAATCTAGATACAAGACTCTCCACTGTTTCTAAAACAACAGCAATCACATTGAACAAGATCAGAGCCATGATGAAAATATCGAAGATTTTGCTTACTCGATCATTCTCTTCCGCTGTTTCTAAGATTTTAAATACTCGATTTTTTACTCTTTCAATCATTCTCTCCACCCAAAGCTATATGTAGAATTTGCTTCTTTTGGGTATTGGTAATTTGCACAAGACTTGTTAAAATCAAACTCTTTTTAAATCTTTTGCTCACAATTAGATTATACTTGTCCCTTGCTTTTATTCTTGGGAATGTCATTTCCATCATTTCTTAAATAACGCTTTGAAATGATCATGGTACCGATAAAGCCAATCAAGAGAGAGGATAGAAATATGCTTAAAAAGTCTATGTAAATATTGCTATCATACATCCATCCCATTGTATAATTTAGTCTATGAATCTCCCACCAATCAAGTTCTTGCCTTATTAGCCAGCAATACTGCAAGTAATAGATAAAATATGAATACACAACTGCAGAGTAAAAATCTCCTTCCTCTACATATTCTGAGTATCTCTCATAAGCCAATTTTGCATAATCTTTGTAGTATTTCAAAATGTAATCGTAGAGAAAGAAATCCATCAGACTAAGATCTATTCCTTCAGGTTTTTGTAAGTTTAATATTCCATTGTAAGTTTCTTCCAAGTTTTTCCCATTAGGATTCTCTAATTGTTTTAAAATTTCATCAACATATTCTGTGTATTGCTCAGATTTTTCAAATTCTTTTAACCATTCTCCTTCTCTTCTACCACCAGCTTTTTCCCATTCTGAAACACTTTTTAAGAATAGTTCACAGAGGTTCTTTCCAGGAAATTGACTTCTGTCCAAAAGATTATCTTCATAGTAAACTCTTGTTATAAAAACTGTGCCTGTAGCTGTTAAATGTTCAACCCATAAAACACGATGATAGGCATACTTATTTCCATAGAAGTCAAACAATCCATAAATTGGTTTCTTCAAACCACCCCTACTGAAATTCTCAACAATTTCTCTTTTAAAATCGAAAATGACTTTGAGTTCTTTGGAAGTGTTGTAAGAGCAAAAAGTTTTGGGATCTGAGGGATCCTATTCAGATATTGTTTCCAAAAATCTTCAAAGTATGAATTTCTTATGAAACCGAGCAAATAGAATTGAGGTATGAAAAGCACCAAAGAGATGATTATGAACAATAGAATGCTAATTTTCCTCATATCGCCTCACCTTTGCTTTCAACTGGTTTCGACGTCTGTGAAACTTCAGATTTCACTTTCACAATCATCAAACTTGAAAAAATTATAACAAACTGTCCAAGAATGTAGGTTGTAAAAATCACATCTCCCATATTCCTCGTTGTCTCGTGAAATAGAGTGTTTCCAAGAAGTGTATCTGAGAACATGAAGAGCAAAGCTCCAAGACTTATGGGGTAGAGTTTATACTCGATGAAGATGCAGGAGATTGCCATTCCAACCATTGAAGAGATGAGGATTGTGTAGAATATCGTTCCAAATTTCATTATAAAATCCATCTTTGGAGAGTAGATGAAGATAATGAAAACCAAAGCTCCAACTATCCATAAAGATGGAATGATGACCATTTGATATCTTTTAACCTGTTTTTCAAAAAACTTTGAAAGGGAATGAAATGCAAGGATGTAGAGAGAGTGGGTTAGAGAGAAGAAGAGAATTCCAAATATTATCCTATCTGGAGTGTAAATCACTTCAGCCATTATCAAATCTCCAATGAATGCGAAAAACATTCCTACTGAGATTAGGATAAGATATTTTCTAAAACTTGGGATTTTAAAGAAATTTATTAAAAAGAAGAGAGCCGATGCAACCAGGATGAAGGAGGAGAGCATCTTGTTTAAAAGAGGCAACCTCTCCTCGCCCTCTCCAAAGATAAATCCATGCAAAAGAGAGAAAAAAAAGATAAAAGCTAGGATTCCAAAAAGGAGACGAAATCTCATCAAAAAACCTCTTTCAATTCAAAATCCATCCTCCCAACACCATACTCTCTTGCAAGTTTTATGTACTCTGGAAATTCTTTCATATCCACTAAATCTTTTAAAAGCTCAAACCCAAAACAATCCAAACTCACTGGGTCCTCTCCAGCAAACATTGACCCCAAGTCGGCCTCAACCCCTCCATGTCTTCTTTCTTGAGCTTTGATAAGAGTTTTTATCGCATCCACTATGAAAAATGAGGGCTTTGTCAAAACGTTTAATTCTGCAATTACCTTGTGGATGTTCTTCAGCCTCATATGTGCCAAAATCCTTTCTCTATTTGAGAGATAACCAAACTGCATCTTTAAAGCGCAAGTCATGCCACACACACTGTGAACCTTTAAAACTGGAAGAGATATGACAAAGTTTGCCTTGAGGGGGATTTTTGAAATTCTCAACTTGAAACCTCTTGAACTTTTTACAGAGACGAATTCTTGCTTTCTCAGATCCAGAATTGGAACCTCGTGATAGTCACATACTTTTTTCAAGTCATGATTTTTGATTATACCTCCTCTGGTATCCACTGCAGGACCATCTGCCACCAGGATTTGGTGAGCTTGAAGTTTGGTGAGCAAAGTATCGAGAATCTCAGGATGGGTTGTGGTGGGATAGCTCTCATGTGAGACTATGTTGGGCTTTATCAAGATATTTTCAACTTTTTCAAGTCTATCCTTGAAAATCTCAAGCATCTTTAGTGTAAATCCTCTCCTGTCAGAGGTTTTTGAATGGTGTATCAGAGTCATTGAAGATGTTTAAACATGGATTTATAAGATTTTGCATCTTAAGACCAAACCTTTTTATACATTCAAATAAATTAAATACAATGCCACTATTTGAAGCTCTGACCTCTTATTCTGCTCCGAAAGCCTGTGAGAGGCTTTTAAGAACCTTGGAGGCTCAAGGATTTGAGTACACCATTGTAGATGGATACAGAGAAGAGGAAACTGAGAGTTATCTCTCCCTAAGGGTTAGGGTTAAAAATCCAGTCTACTTTCAAGTCAAGATAGAACCAAATCCAAAAAGAGTTTCTTCCTCCTTTTTCATCGTTCATGACTTCAAAAACCAGTTCATCGAATCAGGGGAAACTGTGGAGCTTGCAGAGGAGCTTGCCTTAGGGCATGTGAAGAATTTCTTAAGGAAATTCCTAACCCTGGACGATGAGAAGCCTTGGAACTTTAAAAGAGAGAAAGGTTTGCCTTTTTTTAGAAGACCAGAGGATAGGGCATCTGTGGAGAAAGAGAAGTGGGAGAGATTTCTAGAAGAGTGATCAAGGACCTATGAGGTTACTCAAGATTATGAAAAAGGTTATAGAGATCATCACGATTAGCGCAATCCTTGTGATGGTGTTGTATCTCTTTGCCTTTTTAAGCCTATCTGCATACATTCTCTCACATCTGGGGGAGCAAACCCTTCTATCTGGAGCTATAGCCTTGTCACACATAACACAATGCTTGTGCTGTTGAATTGTCATTCTTTCACCTCACATCAACCTATTAGGGTTCCAGAGTGTTTTCCATCGATGACCCTTAAAAGGTTTTTCATCTCTCTCTCACCAATGACAATGGTCTTTATTCTAGATCTCATTATGATGTTGGAAGCTAGAGGATCGAGCACCGAGGAGATTCCTGCCACCATATTTTGGTTTTGAAAACTTTCCAACTCTTCAAAAGATATCTTTTTGATCTTTTTGGCATTCTTGAATTTCTTTGGGTCTCTGTCATAGATTCCATCCACATCGGTTATCTTCAGCAAAAGATCTGCTCTCGCAAACTCGCAAGCCATGGCAGCCACTGCATCGTTGGTGTGCCCAGGATGAGTCCCTGCCAGGACTGGGATTTTCTCCAAGGCGAGAGCTTTTGGAATCTCTCTGAAGTCTTGGATTACCTCTTGGTAAGCCTCCTCTCCCAAAAGTGAGATCAAAAGCATGGCATTGAGCCTTGAAGCTTTGATACCTAAGTAGTCACATTTTGTTTCAGAGACCCCAAACCTTCTTGCAAGCTTGATGTAGGTTCTTGAAAGATTTCCTCCCCCCACCTCCAAGATAACCTGATGCTTTTTTTTCAAGCTCAAGATTCCCTTTGTGAGATTTTCAAGGGTTTTGTCCCCACCCCGCAGAATAGATCCTCCAACTCTCAAAACCACTCTCATGAAGGGGATTGGATTTATGGTATTTAAAGCTTAGGTTTTAAAAATAAGAAAACCTCCTAGAAGAAAGGCTCTCTTAAGGTTCAAATGGTAATCATGGTTGAGGTCATCTGAATGTCCTTCATCCTTCTCACTTTTTCTGTGACAAAGGTATCGAGTTGCTTTAATTCCTTGACGTTTACCTTGGCGATGACATCGTACTCTCCGTAAACCACAAAGGCTTCCTCTACCTGTTCCATGGCTTTGAGCTTCTCCACCACCTGCCTTTCCTTTCCAGCATCACAAACGCATAACACAAAGGCAATAACCAACTTATCACCATGATTCAAAGAGATTGAGAGTTTATAAAGGTTTTGGAATTTTTGGAAGGGAAACCAAAACTTTAAATAAGTTTATGGAAATTGAAATTTATGAACCAAGCCCTCATAGATTACCTTGAGGACTCAAACTTCGTTTTCACAGTTTACAAGGTTTGCCAAAACTACAGATTTTTGCCTCCAGAGACCTCATATATTCTTGACAGAATTCCCTTCACTGCAAAGGACTATCAAGAATTCTTCTTTGGGGGAGAGATTTCGAGCGTTTACCTCAAAACCACCAAGGGGTTTTCCACCATACATCAGGGTTTGATTCACAGTGCCATAGATATTGCAGTTTTCTCCCATAAGACCAAATACGACGATGCTGTAAAAACTTGGAATACAACTCTCGAAAAAGCTGAAGAAAGAAAGAAGGCACTTCTAAAGTATGCCCTATCTATTGCAGATGAGTTTGAGATGAGAGAGATAACTGGAGCGATGCTCTCTGGGAGCATTTCAGAAAATAGGTTTCCAGCTCCATTTGCAGATATCGATTTTTTGATATTCACAGAGAGAAACCTCAAACACAGATTTTCCGAGATCTTCAGGGAGAAAAAAGATGTAAAGAAGTTGATATGGGGAGAGTACAAAATCTCCAGAGATAAAGGGTTGATTTTGGAAAACACAGACCTTTTCAGAAAGACTGGAAAGTTTGCCCTCAACATCATCACTCTCGTACCCTCATTCTGGTTGAAGATTCTAAAGGATGCCTCTCTGAAAGTCTCAAAAGAGATGAGGCAAGTCTACCTCTCATCTTTAAAGGACGGATACCCAATCTTTGGGGACAAATACATCTTGAACTTCTATCGAGCGTTGAGTGGAGGGAAGTGAGGAATTTAAAGATGTCCAAGGAAATGACTTTAGAGTTCCATATACATTTGAGGAGGAGCTAGAACTTCTGGGAACCTCAATCTTAACTTCTCCCTCATGGCATAACACATATGGCATACATCTGCATAACTTTTTTATCTTTGAATTTCTACCTCGACGACTCCAAGAATGTTCTGGTTCAAAATAATATTGTATGCTTTATTGACTATTGAGGTGGAGATTATGATTTACTGCCAAACCCAAATTACCAAAAAGTATAAATAGATAGAATCTGTCATATTTAATTATAGGAGGAAGAAAAATGGGATATATTCTCTCATCTCTTGGTAGACTTCCAATAGAGGAGGACGTAGACTTCTATATTTTTTTAATTGACTCAGGATGGTATGGAGGACTAACTGAGATAATATTGCAGAATTTTGAAAAAATCGCTGAGGATATAGGTCCCCGAGCTGTAATTGCAAAGGGATTTAAAAAACAGTCTTGGTCTGATGAGATCTGCGAAAAATATTTTGGGAAAAAATACACCACACTGTCCAAGTTTCTCCCTGCTTTGTTAATAACAGATTCTCATCCTAAAAGATTGAAATCTGAAAGTATGCGATTATTAATACCAATACATGAAGTGAAAAGTCACTTTGGAACTTTTGATCTTTTTTTCTCTTTACTTACAAGTTTTGTGAGAGATAAAGATCCGGAGTTTTTAGAAAGATTCAAAAATGGAACAAATATGTATGAAGAGGATCTGAATATATTAATTCTAGAACCCAACGTTTTCGGGATAGGTTTAAACGTGAAGAATTTAAT
>JBHIDS010000035.1:0-15004 GCA_046760205.1 Candidatus Methanofastidiosia archaeon | reverse complement strand
TTCTCATATTGTTAATAATTGTTATCAATCCTTTATAAATCTTTAGCACAAGATTAATAAACCTTGGATTAAGGATTTTTACATGGTTAAATCTAACAAGACTTTTTATGTTGAGGGTTTGGATTGCCCAGATTGTGCAAGGTCTTTGGAAAAGAATTTGGCTGGCATGAAGGGAGTTGAAAGGGCAAAATTAGACTTTCCAACCTCAAAGTTGAAGGTTGAATTTGGAGAAGGAATAAAGGAAATAGAAATCGAAAGAGAGTTGGAGAAACTTGGATACAAGGCAAAAAGTAAAGATTTTATAATCAGAATAGAAGAAAAAAAACCTTTCAATAAAATATTTCTAACATCTATTTCTGGAATTTTTTTACTTACTGGTTTTCTCTTTTCTGTTTTTGAAAATAATGTTGCAGTACTCTTATACCTAATGGCAATAGTAGTTGGAGGTTACTATATTGCAAGAAAGGCACTGGTTTCAGTCAAGACTTTAAATCTTGACATGAATGTTTTGATGGGTGTCGCTGTTTTGGGAGCAATTCTTATAAGAGAGTATTTGGAAGGGGCAACTGTTGTATTTTTATTTTCCCTTGCACAGCTTTTGGAATCCTATTCCATGGATAAGGCAAGAAATGCCATTCGTAGGCTTATGGAATTTTCTCCAAACTTTGTGACTTTGAGAAGAGGTGGAAAAGAGGTAGAGGTTTCTGTTGAGAACATCAAAGTTGGGGAGATAATTCTTACAAAACCTGGGGAGAGGATAGGTCTTGATGGGGTTGTTGTGAAAGGTTTTTCACATGTTAATCAGGCACCAATAACTGGAGAATCTTTACCAATAAAAAAATCAAAGGGGGATAAGGTTTTTGCTGGAACTGTGAATCACGAGGGAATCCTAGAAATTAAAGTTGAGAGGGAATTCAAAAATACAACCCTTCAAAGAATTATTCACATGGTGGAAAAAGCTCAGACAAAAAAGGCGCCATCCCAAAGTTTTGTTGATAAGTTTGCAACCTACTATACACCCACAATAATTATCTTTGCAATTTTTACTGCAACAATACCACCTATCTGCTTTGGAGAATTCTCAAAATGGTTCTACCGCTCCCTTGTGCTTTTAGTTATCTCATGTCCCTGTGCCCTTGTTATTTCAACACCTGTCACTGTTGTATCTGGTTTGACAAGGGCTGCAAGAAACGGAGTTTTGATAAAGGGAGGGTTGTATCTTGAGGAAATGGGGAGATTGAAGGTAGTTGCCTTTGACAAAACAGGGACTTTGACAAGAGGTGTTCCTGAAGTTACAGAAATTTTTGGGTTTAACTCAAATTCAAAGCTTGATGTTTTGAAAATTGCAGCATCAATTGAAAAAAACTCAGAACATCCAATTGGTAAGGCAATTTTGAGATATGCAGAAAAAAGAAATGTTGAAATCTTTGATGTAGAGGATTTTCAATCAATTCCAGGAAGGGGTGCAAAGGCAAAAATCGCAAATAAAACTTACTTGGTAGGAAGTTATCGACTCTTCAAAGGTTTTAAAGAGTTGAATGCTCCTGAATTGAAGAGGGGAAGTACAGTGGTTTTTGTGGGAAATGAGAAGGAAATTTTGGGGGCTATTTTAGCATCAGATGAAGTTAGAAAGGAGGCAGAAGATGCAGTTCAAAAAATTGTTTCAAAGGGAGTAGAGAAGGTTGTGATGATTACAGGAGACAATGAAAAGGCTGCAAAGGCTATTGCAGAAAGGGTTGGGGTTGAGTACTATGCAGAATTGCTTCCTGAAGATAAGATAAAAATTGTTGAAGAGCTAAAGAAAAAGTATAAAAAAGTTTGTATGGTAGGAGACGGTGTGAATGATGCTCCAGCTTTAGCTGCATCCAGTGTTGGAGTTGCCATGGGTGCTGCAGGAACAGATATAGCTTTGGAAACTGCAGATATAGCCTTGATGTCTGATGAGCTTTTAAAAATTCCCTACACCATGAAACTCAGCAAGAAATCCTTGAGAATAATAAAGGAAAACATTACCCTGTCCCTGCTTATAAAGGGAATTTTTTTAGGGTTGGCAATTTTTGGAATTGCAACCCTATGGATGGCTGTTTTTGCAGACATGGGTACCTCTTTGATGGTGATTGGAAATGGAATGAGGGTTTTGAGGGATTAGAATGAGAGAGAAGATAGGGAGGTTTTTGGATGAGTTGAGAAGAATAATGATGTATGCCTATGAGATGGACACCTATGATGAAAAGAATTTTAGAAAGCAATTAAAAAAACCAGAGGAGGAGAATGAAGAATAGTGGTTACTACAGAGAAAAGTGTAACAAAATGGCTCAAGGTTATGATAGGTTTGTTTCTATGGTGTTAGCATTTTTTGGTGGGGAGAGAAAGTTTAGGGAAAAAATTTTGGAATTTGCCCAAATCAGGAAGGGAGAGAGAATTCTTGATGTTTGTTGTGGTACTGGAACCTTGGCAAAAATAATTTCAGAAAGCTATCAAAAACATGGAGCTTATGAAAGAACTTAGTTTAACACAGGATGAAGTTGAAAGAATTCTTTGGGAATTCAAGAAGAAAATTTCAGAGATTCTAAAAGATAAATTTATTGAACTTATCCTTTTCGGTTCCTATGCTAGAGGAGATTATGAATTTGGCTCAGACATAGATGTTTTGCTTGTGCTGAAGGAAAAATTTAGCAAGAAAGAAAAGGAAAGAGTCTCAAAACTTTCTGCTGATCTATCCCTTGAGCATGATACTGTTATAACATGCTTTGAATATTTGGAGGAGGGATTTAAGAACTGGGAAACCCCTTTTCTATCAAATGTTAGAAGAGAAGGTGTGAGAATATGAAGAGGAAAGAGGCAATCAGAGAACTTATAAAAAAGGCTGAAAGAAATTGGAAAATTCTATAAAGTTATTATTTTATAAAGTTGTTTTCTATCCAAAACCCAAAATCATAAATATTTCTGCAACCTTTTTTAGTGGGTAAATGAGATTGGAGGAATTGAAGTTTAACTTTTTGCAATCCTTTTAACAATTTCAATTGTAGCCTCAACATCTTCTCTCGTAACACCTCTATAGGTAACCATTCTAACGAGGTTTTTTCCAAAGGAAATTGCCTTCACCCCTTCTCTTTCAAGCCTTTCCAAGAATACCTGAGATCCTCCCAACCCCTCAACATCAAAAACCAGTATGTTTGTGTGAACTCTCTCCACATCTATCTTTATTCCATCGATTGTGGAAAGACCTTCTGCAAGGATTTTGGCATTTTTGTGATCTTCTTCAAGTCTTGGAACCATCTTTTCCAAAGCAACAAGTCCACAGGCTGCAATTATTCCAGCCTGTCTCATCCCTCCTCCCAACATCTTTCTCGTCTTTCTAGCCCTTTCAACAAACTCATAATCCCCACACACAACGCTACCTATTGGGGCTGAGAGACCTTTTGAAAGACAGAACATTACAGAATCAAAGTACTTTGTAAATTCCCTAACATCTCTTCTTGCTGCAACAGATGTATTGAAAATCCTTGCACCATCTAAATGCATTTTCAGGTTGTGATTTTTTGCAATGTTGTAAATCTCTTCAATCTCCTCAGGCATTACAACACATCCGGAAGCCCTGTTGTGGGTGTTCTCCATGCAAATCAAGGTTGTCTCAGGCATGTGAATATTTTTTTGTCTAATAGCATTCTCAACATCCTTTGGATTGAAAACACCCATATTTCCCTTCACAGGTCTATATATTATCCCACCAAAGGCTGCAGCTGCCCCACATTCATAATAGTATATGTGGGATTCAGCCTCCACTATAATCTCATCTCCTTTTTTCGTGTGCGTTAGGATTGAGGTTAGATTTGCCTGAGTTCCACTCGTCACAAGGAGAGCTTTCTCCTTTCCCATCATTTTGGCTGCAATCTTTTCAAGCTTATTCACAGTTGGATCTTCCCCAAAGACATCATCTCCCAACTCAGAGGTTGAAATAGCCTCAATCATCTCCCTTGTTGGAAGGGTTAGGGTATCACTTCTCAGATCTATCATTTAGAGGCACCTGAAAATCCAGAAGTTTTTTAGGTCTCATTTCTAGAGAAACTCTTATATTGCTTATACCTGATAGCAACTTATAAAGTTTTTTATGTTAAATTTAAAAGCTTTCAAAAGAGGTCAGAGCCTCACAACCTTAAACCTTGAGCCATGCCAAAAGGAGACGCTTTGAGGTTTTATCCTAACCAGAACCTCTTCCAACTTCTCTGTCTCTATCTCTATCACAGAGATGTACTTGTGCTTGAACTTCAAATAAAAAGTTTTTAAAAATTCATCTGAAAGTTCAAACTTCAAGACCTCAGCTAAACCTCTCACCATAACTCCTCTATTTCTAAAAGGGTTGTTGGGATCTCTAATGTCAACAGTCAAACTCACCTTTGGATTCTCTTTCAGGTTTTTAATTTTTTTAGTTCTCTCACCTGAAACGAAATAAATGAGTTTTTTGAAAGGATCGTAGAGATAAAAGACTGGGGTTACATGAGGTGTGTTTTTTGCATCTGAAGTACAAACATAGGCGATATGACACTCCATCAAAATCTGGTGCATCTCCTCTCCTATCTCGCCCATATCATCCCCTCGTAGAGGGCAATCTCACAGCCTTTGCCCTCCTCCAGTAAGTAACCTTTTCAAAAATCACCTCAATCACTACCCTTGAAACCAGAGGAGTTGCTCTCCATGCTCTTGGGAGCTTGTATCCCTCCCTCTCATACTTTTTGGTGTACTTTGGATACTTCTTTTTAAAAAGCTCTTTAACCTTGAGCATCTTTTTAAGTGACAAAAGAGAGGAGAGCCATCCATAGATCTTTACCCTTCCAAGAAAAAGGCATGCCCTATTCTCAAAGAGGTTTTCTGGATTTCTCTCATCTATCAAGAAGGCAATTTTTGGGTTTCTCTTTAGAATCTTTAGTTTTTTTGAAGCCACAGAGGTGACAAAAAAAATGGAGCTTCCATCAAATACATAGATGACAGGGGTAACGTGGGGGAAGTTAGAATCATCTGAGATGCCTATGTATGAGAACTTTGAGATTTCAATCAAGTCCTCGATGTCTGGGGGCAACCTTATATTTTTCTTGATTTTGAGGGAATAGAGCATTGCAAGTTTAGATTTTTCAAGATATTTATAGTTTTGGATTAGTTTAGGTGAAGGTCAAAATCCTAGAAAGTACTTAAGGTACGTGATAATCAAGTTTGAAACCAGATTTAGGTTGAGACTTTTCTTGACGATGTTCTTGTAGGTATCATGCCCAGAAACGCTGTCAAAGAGAGCCTCATAGAGGAGAGGATTTTTCTTGGCAAGTCGAATCAAAGGCTCAAGGGAGAGGTAGTTTGAGTTGAAGTTTGCAAGAATTCTCACCGTCCTTGCATACCAGAGATCTCCAGTTATCTCGTAACACTTATCATAAAAATTTTTAAAGGCTTTCCTCGTAATTCCATCTTGGAACATGGTCTCTGCAGCATACCTTCCAGTTTGAAATGCAGAGGTGATTCCCTTTCCCTTAAAGGGACGTACGAGTCCTGCGGCATCTCCTACAATAACATATCTATCCCCATATATATTCTTCCCAGGCGTTATTGGAAAGCATCCCTTGTAGCAAACCTTAAACTCGTAAGAAAAGGAGAGAAGCTTTTCAACCATTGGAAGTGAGAGAAAGACCTTGAAGCTCTTTACATTCACATTCTTTCCTGCGTTGATTATGGTTAGGTGGTTTCCCTTTGGAACTATGGCTCCAAACTCCACATCCCTCAATGGGGGAAGAAATACATGAATGTTTCCATCATAGAAATCCATTGTACTCTCATCTGGATGAAACTTGGTTACCACAGTTTCTAGGTATCTTGGAGCTCTAAAGGATGTTCTTCTCTCAAAGATGTCACACATGGTTTTATCCAAGCCAAAGGCTCCCACCAAAACATCTCCTGAATCGCTCCCACTTTCACTGTAAACTATGGCATCCTCTGGGTGAAATTCTATGTCTGTAACTCTACTTCTCACTACTTCTACTCCCCTCATTCTTGCAATCTTCAAGAGCAACCCATCAAACTCCACCCTTCTCAAGGCATGAGAGGTTCCTCCTCCCTTGAGCAAGATTTCATCATTCTCAGAGTGAAGAACGTATCCTTTTATCTCCCTTTGAATCATCCATTCAGGCAAGGTTATGTCGTAATCCCTTTTAAGAATTTCAAGAATAGGTGGAGAGAGAACTCCGAGGCACTGGTTGTAGTGAGTTCCAAACTTCTTAGGTTCATATATGGTCACCTCAATTTCTCTACTCAAAGCCTCAGCCATCTTCATCAGGGTCAAGGCTGTTCCAACACCTCCAGGACCTCCTCCAATTATTATGATCTTCTGTCCATCTCTCAAAGGACCAACATAACCAGTAACACTCAAGGTTCAACCTCTTTTCGTTTTTAACTTTTAATTTCCATCTCTTAAAAAATTATCCTTTCAAACACTCTATGATTTCCTCTAACATGGCTATCGCCTTTAGCGCATAGTTGTTGGCAGCAGTGTAATTTCCACCAATAAAGAACTTCTCTGCCAACTCAAGAAGTTCTTTCACTTCGTTGAATTTATCTTCAGAGCAACACTCATCGAACTTCTCTTTGGATTCCTCACTTTGAGAGATTGAACACAAACTTTCTGCCTCTATTAGTAGATTTTTTGCTCTTTGAATTCTGTTGTATGCCAAAGGTTTTAAAGCTTTTAATGTATCTCTTTTGTATTTAGGCAAAAGATAGGAGATTGTCTTAAAAACATCTATCCTTCCATACCCATAGGTGTTGTTCGGCGACTGAGAGATGCTGGGTAACTTTAGTGCAGTACTCTTCAAAACCTCTTTTATCTGATAGTGGCTCAATCCGTAAAATCTTGAGAGTATCAAGGCAGCTGCTCCCGAAACATGGGGGGTTGCCATTGAGGTTCCACTCCAAGTGTTTCCGCTGTACCCACCACCCCACAGAGTGGAATTGATGAGATGTCCTGGTGCTACCACATCTGGTTTCAAAAGTCCAGGAGGATAAGGATAATCACTGTACTGATCAGCTGGACCAATTGAACTCTTTTCCCATATGGAATCAAGGTTGTCAGTGGCTCCAACTGTAATCACCTCTGGAACGATGCCAGGAGTTCTCAAATTGTTTGGTGGTCCAAAGTCATTGTCCTCATTTCCAGCAGCCACCACCATAACTACTCCCGCATTTATGGCATTTTTACAAACCTCTCTCCAAGTCAAATTATCGGGACCCCAACTCTGCTGCCAGCCCAAACTCATGTTTATGACATCTGCTCCCATGTCTACGGCATACTGAATTCCAGCCCAGTTTCCAGCCTCTGTCCCACCTTCTATGGTTCTGATTATCATTATCTTTGCCTCAGGAGCAACCCCAGTTGTCGTCCCACCTGTACCATCCCCTGCCACAGTTCCTGCAACATGGGTTCCATGTCCCTGATTTGGGGGATCTGTTATCTTTGGCATTGGATCGTTGTCATTTCCCACAAAGTCCCATCCTTTGAAATCGTCCACAAAGCCATTGCCATCGTCGTCTATCCCATTTCCAGTGGTAGGGTCATTAGGATCTGTCCATGCATCCTCTGCTTCGTTTGTCCATATATGATCGTTCAAGTCAGGATGAGCCCAGTCCACACCTGTGTCGACTATCGCAACGACAACCCCCTCTCCTGTAATCCCAAAGGTATCCCAAACCTTTGATGCCTCTATCTGAGAAACCCCCCAAGCCTGCGGATTGTAAAGGGCAAGCTCATATTTTGGATCATTTAGGTTCATTCTCAAAACATCTGGTCTTTTTTTCAAATCTAAGATAACCTGCTTTGTCGCTTTTAAAGAAATGACGTTTGCAATCCAAAGAGGCTTTATCTCTTCAACGAGCTTTTTGGGATCGAGATCGAGGTTTCTTTTACGATAACCAGAGAAAGTGTAGGTGTTCAAGTAATCGAGCAGAGGCTTTTGAACTTTTGCAGTTTCCACTTTGAGGTGTTGAATTAGTTCCTCTCTTGTAAAACCCTCTGTTGGAACCTGCTCTAACACGATGTATATTGGGATCAACTCTGTATTCCCTGCTTCATTCAACCTATCCTGGAGTTTCTTTGTCATCTTTCCATCATCTGAACTTCCAAGATATGCAAACGATGCCATCATCAGGATAAAGATTAAGGCTCTTACTTTGCTCATCTCCTTCCTCTCCTCACACCCAAATCTGCAGCCTTCAAGAGTACATCATAGGTTTCTGAAACGGGGGGGTTGTAACAGAGCTCGAGATTAGAGAGATCGTTCAAAGTCATCCCTGCCTTTATGGCACATGCCAAAACATTCACCCTCCAGGATGAGTTTCTTCCTCCAACCACCTGTCCACCTAAGATTCTCTTGGTTTTTTCATCCACCACCAGTTTTAAGGTTAATCTTTCTGATTTTGGAAAGTAATCAGTTTTTGTAAAACCCCTGGCTTTTGAGGTTAGTATTTTATATCCACGCTCCTCTGCCACGAGAGAGTTGAAGCCTGTACCTGCAATCTCCAAGTTCCCAACAAGGGAAACAAAGGTGTTGAGAGCCCCTGAATACTTGAGGTTGCCTCCTGTTGCATTCGTTCCTGCAATCACTCCCTGCCTGTAGGCAGAGATTGCAAGCTGCATGAGAATGGGCTTTTTATCTATGAGGGAGAAAACCTCTGCACAGTCCCCAATGGCATAAACATCCTTTGCAGAAGTCTCCATCCTTTCGTTGACCCTTATTCCCAATCTCCCAATCTTTATCCCAGTGGATGCAAGCTCTATATTGGGTTTAACGCCACATGAGAGTAGGATGAAGTCAGTTTCTATCCTCTCTCCCTCAACCGCAACACCTCTTGCTCTCTCCTCTCCAAAAACCTCCTCCACCTGGGTATTGGTTCTCAAGAAAACTCCCTCTTCTGAGATGTAGTTCTCGATGAGTCTTGCCATGTCGTAATCAAAGCCTCTTTGAAAAACCTGATAAAGAGCCTCTATCAGAGTAACGGAAAGCCCTCTTCTCTTCAAGGCTAGGGATGTCTCAAGTCCAATGGCACTGGCGCCAATTACAACACATTTTTTTGAAGAAGATGCAAGCTCCAAAAGCCTTTTCAAATCCTCCAAAGTCTCAAGAAGATATACTCCCTTTGAAAGAAATCTTTTCAAGCCTTTTATAGGTGGAATGAAGGGTTTTGTTCCTGTGGCTAAGATGAGTTTGTCATAGGATACCTCAACATCCTTGTTTTCCGCAAGGTTTCTTGCAAAGACCTTCTTTTTCTCGACATCAATCCTTGAAACCTCATGGTTTAACAACTTCTCAACCCTTGATGCAACTATCTCGTGCTTGAGTTTTTGAATCTCTACCAAATCTTCAAGAACATAGGGCATCCCACATACAGAGATTAACTCATAAGATTTTTTTTCAAGAATCAAAACCCGAGCCTTTGGGTTATATTTGGTGGCTGCAAGGGCAGCCGAATATCCACCAGTGCCAAAGCCAACGATTACGATCTTCATCATGAAAAAAATTTTGTAGTTGAGCTTATTAGGTTTTCGCAACAAAAAGAATATAAATACATCCTTGAGTTGAGATTATGCTTTTAAAGAATGGACTGGTTCTAAAAGGACATGAAGTTAAAAAAACAGATGTCCTGATTGAGGAGGGAAAAATCAAAAAAATTGGAAGGGATCTCAAGGGAGAAGATATTTTAGATGTCTCAAAAAAACTGGTGATGCCAGGCCTTGTAAACACCCACACACATCTTGCCATGTCCCTTTTAAGAGGGTATGCAGACGATTTGGAGCTCATGGACTGGCTTGAAAACTATATCTGGCCCTTGGAGAAGAACCTGAGAAAAGAAGATGTTTACTATGGATCGATGCTTGGAGCCATAGAGATGATAAAGACAGGCACAGTTTGCTTCAACGATATGTACTATCATCCCTTGATGACCAAAAAAACCTGTGAGGAGATTGGAATAAAGGCTCTTCTCTCATCTCCTATATTCGACTTTGGAGATGAAGAGGTTGGAAAGAGGATGGTGAGAGAGGCTTCAAATCTCGTTAAAAAGTCCACAGAAAATGTGAGGTTTGCCTTTGGACCTCACGCCATCTACACAAATTCAAAAGAGACTCTCTTAAAGGTGAAGGAGAGTGCCAAGGGAGAAAAGATTCACACCCACCTCTCAGAAACTCTGAAAGAGGTTAAGGATTGTGAAAAACTGTATGGAAAAAGTCCTGTTGAGTATTTGGATTCAATAGGTTTTTTAGATTCTAATGTTCTGGCAGCCCACTTGGTTTGGCTCTCAAAGAGAGAGATGAGGATTCTCAAGAAAAGAGGGGTGAAGGTTCTTCACTGCCCCTCAAGCAACATGAAACTTTCATCTGGTATCTCTCCAGTTACAGAGTTCTTGAAAAAAGATATAAACGTATCCCTGGGAACAGATGGGGCTTGCTCCAACAACTCTCTCGATATGTTCAGTGAGTTGAAGATGGCAACCCTACTCCAGAAAATTTCAAAGATGGATCCAACGGTTCTCAATGTGAAACAAACGCTCCAACTTGCCACCACTAACGCCTCAAAAGCTCTTGGCTTCAACTCAGGTCTTGTTGAAGTTCTAAAAGATGCAGATTTGATCACCCTAGATCTGAGAAAGGTTGGAATGATTCCCAGGCACAGCCTCCTCTCAAACTTGGTCTACTCTGCAAGAGGGGAGTATGTTTCAGACGTTATAATCTCAGGAAAACTCATAATGAAAAATAGGAGGATTCTAACCATAGACGAGGAGAGGATGCTTGAGAAGGCTCAAAAGGTTGCAAGGGACTTTGTGAGTAGGTGATTGTATAGACATATTTAGGAAAGTGATCAAGGCTTTGCGAAAAAAGAAGATCTATCCTCACCCTGTTTCCTATATAAGAGAGAGAGAAACCCACATCTCCCATGTTTTTTTAACTGGGAAGTATGCCTATAAGGTGAAAAAGCCTGTGAAGTTCTTGTTTTTAGATTACTCTACTCTTTCAAAGAGAAGGTATTTCTGTGAGAGAGAGCTTGAAATTAACAAAAAGCTCTGTGGAGACATGTATATCGAAGTAGTTCCCATCACCAAAGATGGAGATGTTAAGATTGGGGGAGAGGGCAAAGTCTTAGAGTATGCTTTGAAGATGAGAGAAATTCCTCAAGAGTACATGATGTATGATCTTTTGAGAGAGGGAAAGATAACATCTGAAACCATCTCAGAGATTGCAAGAATAGTTGCTGATTTTCACAAGAAAGCTTCAACTGATGAGAAAATTGCAAAATTTGGAGAGTCTCAAGCTATCTTGAAGAACTGTGTTGATAACTTCACAGACACAAGGTCTTTGAGAGGAAAGCTCATTTCTAAAAAGAAATTTGATACGATAGAGCAGAACACCAGAAGATTTCTCAAGGAAAGAGAAGAACTCTTTTCAAAGAGAGTGAGAGAAGGGAGGGTGAGGGACATTCACGGTGATTTACACTCTGGAAACATCTTTGTCGCAGAAAGGATATACATCTTCGATGCCATTGAGTTCAACCCAGAAATAAACTGCACAGACGTTTGCGCAGAGGTTGCCTTTTTTTCCATGGACTTAGATTTTTCGGGAAGAAGAGATTTCTCAGAACTCTTTGTAAAAAGGTACCTTGAGCTCTCAGGGGATGAGGAACTCTTAGAGCTTTTGGATTTCTACAAGTGCTACAGAGCCATGGTTAGGGCAAAGGTTAACTCATATGCTCTTCTGTCAAAAAAAGCTGAAAGCCTTGTAAAGAAGTACTTTGAGCTTGCGTATGAGTATGCCCTTGCACTGGAACAGAAAAACTTTTAAGATATAGGTAAAGGAGCCTCATGGTAAAAGACGAGACTCTTCTCTTGGTGGATAAAAAGGACAATGTAATAGGAAAAGAGATGAAAGAAAAATGTCACATTAAGGGCTTGTTGCACCGTGCCTTCATGGTGATGGTTTTCAACGATAAGGGACAGCTTCTTCTCACCCGAAGGAGTGAGAAGAAAAGACTTTGGCCTGGATTTTGGGACGGCTCAGTTTCAAGCCATGTGCATGAAGGAGAAAGCTATGAGGATTCAGGAAGGAAAAGATTGGGAGAGGAATTGGGAGTGGAGTTTGAGGTTAATTATCTTTTCAAATTCTACTACAAGGTACCTTACAAAAACATAGGATTTGAGCACGAAATTTGTGCCGTGCTTTTAGCCAAGGTTAGAAGTGAGATAAGCCCTAATCCTGATGAGATCTCATCCTTCAGATACCTTGGAATAGAGGATTTTAAAAGGGATATTGAGATTTCCAAGGAAGTTTATTGTCCCTGGTTGTTGATAGGCTTTGAAAGGCTGATGAAAGAGCATAAAGAAAGCTTTGAAGGTTTTCTATTAGGATGAATTTTTTTTATTATTTTGTGGATTTGCTTCTACAACTTTATAGCTTTTTGTAAAGACAGTTTAAATAATCGGCAGGTAGGTGTCCAATTCCCATCTGCTTACGGATTGTCTATAGCTTTCCCACTCAGCTCGTTTTGCCTCTGTAAATTTCTCACATATATAGGAGCCAAGAGCTTCCTTTATGACGTCATCTTTGTCTAGCTCTAAAAGAGCATCGAAGAGGGAATTGGGCAGGGTCTTTATGTAGAACTTCGCCAGCTTTCTATCATCGAAGTGATAGACATCTTCCTCAACAGGATCTGGAGGCTCAATTTTTTTCTTGATTCCATCCAAACCTGCCTTAAGCATCACGGCAAATGCCAAGTAGGGATTGCACGCTGGATCTGGACTTCTTAGCTCAATCCTCGCTGAACTCTTCTTTCCTTTCCTAATGGAAGGTACCCTTATGAGGGCTGACCTGTTTCTCCTTCCCCAGGATATATAAACTGGGGCTTCATAACCTGGAATCAATCGCTTGTAGGAATTTACGAGGGAATTTGTTATAGCGGTGAAGTTTCTGCAGTGCTTGAGTTGTCCTCCAACGAAATATCTTGCGATATCGGATAAATTGTACTCGCCATTTTCATCGTAGAATGCATTCTCCTCCCTCCTCCATAGGCTCTGGTGTGTGTGCATACCACTTCCATTTATTCCCTGGATGGGCTTGGGCATGAAGGAAGCGTACATGCCATACTTGGATGCTATTTTCTTGAGCACATACTTGTAAGTCACGAGTGTGTCCGCCATACTGAGAGCTTCCTGGTAGACGAAGTCAATCTCGTGCTGTCCTACCGCCACTTCATGATGGCTACACTCAGATTTTATTCCCATCTCCTCTAAAACCATCATAGTCTCCTTTCTTATGTCAGTGCCCAGATCAACGTTGTCTAAGTCGAAGTAGCCAGCCTTATCCTGTGGCTCTGGAGTTGTTGTAAACCCATTTTCAGTCTTAAAGAGAAAGAACTCAGCCTCTGGTCCAATATAGTAGTTGTAACCCATGTCGGTTGCTTCTTTCAGCATTTTTTTCAGAGCGTATCTTGGATCACCCTTAAATGGTTTGCCTTTGGTATCTTCTATGTCGCATATCACCCTTGCAACCTTCTTGTCCTTAACTGTCCATGGGAGGATTCTAAAGGTGCTGGAGTCTGGCATCGCTATCATGTCGCTCTCGTGTATTCTGACAAAGCCCTCTATGGAGGAGCCATCGAACCAAAGACCCTCATCCAATACTTCCTCCAGTCTATCTATGGTTACAGCACAGTTCTTTGGTGTGCCCAATATATCAGTGAACTGAAGTCTTATGAACTTCACTCCCTCCTTCTTTGCCTCTGAAATAACCTTAGTTTTAACACTGTCATCAACCATTTGAACTACCTCTTTTACAAAAATATTTTACCTTTTATAAATCTATCCAAATTTTTCTATCAATTTTCTTCAGGTTGGAGCCTAAGAATAGATGTGCTGAGATTGAATCTTTTTTTCCAGAATTAGCATTGCAATCCATAATTATGAAGTCAAGGACAATAAAGATATTATTTTCTCAATCCTTATTTTTCTGGAATTTGTTCTGCAACCAATACAACAATTATTGTTGCTGAAGAACTCACATCAAAAAAGCTTCAATCCTTATTTTTCTGGATTCACTTTTGCAACTTTGAGAAGGTTTTGGAGGTGAAGGCATGAAAATTACTTCAATCCTTATTTTTCTGGATTCACTTTTGCAACACTGAAGAAATGATAAGATACCTTGAGGAGCTGGTTACTTCAATCCTTATTTTTCTGGATTCACTTTTGCAACTTGAACAACCTTGTTCGAGATACGGTGTTGAGTTTAAGCTTCAATCCTTATTTTTCTGGATTCACTTTTGCAACGTGGATGAAAGAATGCATGTTAGAGCTTGCAAAAGACTTCAATCCTTATTTTTCTGGAATTTGTTCTGCAACGAAAGTTCTATCGCTTCCATCACCTGCATGCTGAAGATCTACATGTCGAATGAAGGAAAGATTGGGAAAGGCATTCTCTAATTGAAATTGTGCCTTGCTCACGCAAGAAATTGATGCAAATAAAAAAGTGAAGAAAAACACAATTTGAAACTTCATAGAGAGCATCTCGATTTATTAACTATAGAATGTCACTTATAAAAGCATATAACCTAACATTCTGAGATTATCTGAAATCCATGTGAGGTTGGATTTGGGTGAAGCGTAACAGAGCCAGATATACTTTGTCATATGCCATTGGCTGAGGATTTTTTAACGTTTATTTACTCTCTCTTACGATCTTCTACTCTAATCTCCATGACTATATGACCCCATCCACCACATTGCATCCCTACATCGAAGCAGCCGGCTCTCTTAAATCACATCACATTAGGATCAATCCCCTCATAGAATAGCTCGTTTGATGTGAAAATCAACGTTGCCACTGAACTCAAGGCGTAGATACAGATTCTCTTCGGACAAAGTTTAGTTAAAAGGTTACCTGCACCATCAAAATAGAACTTATCACCTACCTTATGCTGACTATTACACCCAT
>JBHIDS010000034.1:0-15027 GCA_046760205.1 Candidatus Methanofastidiosia archaeon | reverse complement strand
TCTTCTCCTTTTCCTCTAGTTTTTCATCTGAATCATGATTTAGAAAAACATCCTTTGCATGACCATCCTGCATGCCTATTTCATTAGCGTATTTTTCTTCTTGTGTTAGTTGGGAGAGACAGGCTGAGATAAGAACCAGAATCAGAAAGACATTCACTGGATTTTTTCTCATTGAAAAGAGTTGGATTTGAAATATATAAGTTTATGTGTTGAAAATTATGTTTAAAAAAATACTTGCAAACCAAAGATTTTAAGGATTCTTTCGCAAAGTGATGTTGTAGAATTCTCAATAGCAAGAAAACCCAAACCTTTATAAACATTTCAAAGAGCATTTACCTCATGAAAAAGTTTTTACCTCTGGTAATCCTTATCCTTCTCACTTTTCCACTTCAGGCAGACCCTTACTCAGAATTGAAGGATGAAGTCTCCATCGAAAATCTTCAGAGAACCATAATGGATCTCTCTGAATTTTCTCCAAGGATGGCAGGCTCAGAGAGTAACTTTGCAGCAAGAGACTATCTCGTTGAAAAGTTTGAAGGTTTTGGGTATGAAGTTTTCCTAGAAAAATTCAGAGTAGATACCTACGAGGTTCTTGGGGTTAGCTTAACCTTAACATCTCCTCTGAAAAGAAATATAGAGATTGTTCCTTCAATATACTCCTATCCAACGAAAGATGAGAAAGAGAGAGAGATAGTCTATCTTATAAGTGGCACCGAGGAAGAGATTAGAGAGAAGGGGGTAGAGAACAAGATAATTCTGGTTGAGTTCAACACCTTGATAAACGCCTTTCGGTCTGGAGTGAACATCTTTCAAACGTACACTCCCTATGCAATCCTTGTTTTTGAGTGGGGAAAGAGTGCTCCATCCTATGTGATAGACACTTATGATTTTGAACTTTCCTTAGGATTTCTATCCTCAGAGGATGCTCAATTCTTGATGGAAAGCTATGTTAGTGGGGAGGTACCCAGAGGGGTCTTCAAGCTTCATGCTGAAAAAAGAGAGAGTTTTGCCTACAATGTTGTGGCAATCTTGAAAGGCTCTGAGGATCAAGTGATAGTTGGGGGGCATTATGATACCGTATGGACTCAAGGTGCCACAGACAACGGCTCAGGGATTGCAGCCATGCTTGAGATTGCAAGGATAATGGCTGAAAGACCCCACAAAGCAACGTTGATTTTCGTTGCCTTTTCTGGAGAGGAGGAAGGGCTTTTTGGTTCAAAAGAGTACATCAGAAAGCATCTCTCAGAGATGCCGCAGGTTTTGGGAATGATCTGTCTGGATTCAATTGGAGATGGAGAGAGAATTGTGATAGGCATGACAGGCTATCGGAAGTATGCGACAACAGAGGAGCTTGATAATCAGGTGAAGGAACTCGCAGCTCTTCTTGGGTACACCACCATCTCTGAGTCCTTTGAAAGTGGAACTTCAGACTATGCCTCCTTTACTGCAGAAGGAGTTCCATCCACCTTCATCTACTCTTCCCCCTTAGATAGAATCCACACCCTGGAGGACACCTATGAGAACGTGAATTGGGAGCTCTTGAGAGATGCCACAGTCATTGGGGCTGCCTCTGTCTATGCCCTCTCAAATGGAGAACTTTCGAAGGTCTCAAATATCGTGGCTCCAAACCCGTATCTCGTTATTGGAGGCTCTCTTTTTTTAATCTTCCTTCCAATTGGAATACTCTTCTACTACAAGAAGAAATTGAATCTTCGAGTTGAGGGAATTATCTTAGTTGGAATCTTAAGCTTTCTCATAGTCATTGTCTTGGACTTGATGCTCTTTAGAAGATGGTTTGCCATCTGGTTCTCCTCTCTCTTAAAGTCTGCTGGTTTGGAGAATCCTTTGGAGAATTTTTATCTTCCCTCAAATGTATCGGATGTCATAATCTTCATCGTGCTTGTACTTATAACCTATTTCATCCTCACCAGTCTTAGAGACCTCTTTAGAACTCAAAGCGCTCAAGAGAAGAGGTATGACTGGGGAGTTACCGAGAGTACTTCTCCAATGAACACCCACACGGTTTTGGAGGCAGGTCCCACAGCTCTTACCTTAGCATTAAAGAATCTTTCAAGAAGAAAGCTTCGAACATTTCTCATCATAATCTCTGTAGGTGTAACCCTCTCTGCCTTTCTTCTCTTTGTCCAGGTATCCCATGATGTTGAGCTCTTCGTCACCACTCAGGAGACGTCCATATCGATAAATGCAGTCACAATTCAAGGACAGAGAATTTCCTCCACAAGAACCTTAATTCCCCTTCCCATTGCAAACTTCATCGAAGAGGAGTACGGTCAAAACACAAAGGTTTTGAAGAGATTGAGTATTGGTGCTCTGGGGAAAACCATAGTTTCAGATAAAACTTCAAGGTTTCTTTCCGCAATTATAGGCATCGATCCAAAGCCTGAGAGAGAGACAACCTTCATGGATGAGATAATTATAGAGGGCAAGTTTCTTCCAAACATCTCAAGGATTGTGGGAAATCCAATTCTCTTGTCAAGGGGGCTTTCAAAAGAGCTTGGAGTTGGAGTTTCGGATAGGGTTAGGATTGGTGAGAGGAGATTCGATGTTTTTGGAATCTTCTCTGAGGAAAAACTTGAAAAGCTCAAGGATGTGGATGGGGATTCCCTGCTTCCCATAGTACCTAAAGGAGGAGATGTAACAGGTATTTCTACCTCTATCCCTGCAGAGCCCAGATACACAGTAATAGTTCCCCTGCATGTGGCACAGAGCGAGTATTATCCCACTCTCTCAAAACTCATCTTGATAACACCTACCTCTAAGGAAGTCGAAGTTTTGGGAGAGAAATTGGTTGAGAGATACTCTGGAGGGCTTGTGATATCCAAGGTTTTGGAGGGAAAGGTAACAAAGTATACAAAGGTGAGAAAAGATACCATACACAACTTGGGACAGGTCTCTGTTATCCTTTTGATAGTTGCCCTTTCTATCCTGAACACCATCATAAACTCTGTCCAAGAGAGGGTGAGAGAGATTGGAACTCTATCCTCAATAGGAGCCTCTCCCTCCCAGATTTCCCAGATGTTTTTGACAGAATCCCTCCTCTTGGGAGTCTTTGGAGGAGCATTGAGTTTTGGAATCTCCATTGGCTTGACTGAAATTTCCTATCTCGAATTTCTTCCAGAGATTTCAGGAAAGCTGAACTGGGACTGGTTCGTATTGACTATGTTTTTATCTCTCACAGTCTGCCTTATGGCAGCTTTATATCCTGCCTCAAAGGCATCCTGGATCGTAACCCCCTCCATGAGGAGGAGATGGAGTCCCACAACAAAAGAGATGATATCAAGGCTTGGGAAGTTTGAAAGAGAGGAAATTCCCATCATGCTAAGAAGAGAGGAGTTTGATGAGCTCACATCATACATCAAGGAAAGACTGGATATTCCTGGGAGCTTTTTCTTCGAGGTGCACCACTTCTGGAGAGACTCTAAAGAGGAAAGAGAGCTCTATGGATTTACCTACGAGATTTCAGGGACTCAATTCGCCCAAGTGATCCATGTGGACATCACCTTGGAACTTGTAGAAGTTGGAGAGAAGGCAAAGCTCTACATCTCAACGAAACTTCGTCATCCTGGAATGACCTCTGTTCTAAAATTCTCAAGCCTACTCTACAAGAAGGCTTATGAGGTGATGGATTTGGTGAGAAGGCTCATTTTAGAGTGGAGGGCAAAGTCCAAGAACTTTCATGTAGAAAGGAGGAAGGTGGAAGAGAATGAGGGCTGAGATTGAGATTTTTTTCAGAAACTTTGAGAGAAAAACTGGTCTTTTTGGAGAGATTTTGAATTTGAAGAAAAGAAAGTACAAGACGAACTTTCATGAAATTTTCCTCTCCCTTGACAGGGTGAAGGTGGGTTCTGTTTTTCTTGTTGGACCAAGCTTTGAGTACTACTTCTGGATGGATGTTTTGATACCTGTTGGAAGTGGAGCAGAGGAGTATTTGAGATGTCTTGCAAAAACCACAGAGCTTACATGGGAACACTCTCTCTTTTCGAGGAGTGCCCTATTTGCCCCTTCCCCACAGGCTGAGGTTGCAGAAAAAAAACATTCCATTTACGATGAGACCTTGAGAGAAAAGCTTAACAGCGACGAGGAGTTAAAAACGCTGGTAAGAGAGCTCGATCCCACATATCTTGGTATTCTCACCTACTCCTCTGCAATTCCAGACTATCCCTTCTGTGTGGGTGCTGCGGTTCTAGATTATCCCTACGAGATTAGCTACAAGCCTGGTCATGAATTTAAGTATTTGATAAGGATAGAGAAGAAACTCTCTACCAATCTTTTGAGAAAACCCAATGAATATCTGAAACTGGCAGAGATTCTATTTTACAAGGTGGTTAAATGAGCCACATAAGAAAGATCTCAGAGATAGACCTTTCTGACTATGCCTCTGTGGTCGTTGTGCGAGGTGAGATAAAATCTGTAAGCTGGAGTTCGTATCCTCCCCAGTTCATAGAAGACTTTGTTAACTATGTATCAAAGGTCTTTTTTTACAAAAGATTTGGTCTCAAACTTGGAGTTGCTAGAAAGTATAAATTGATTCTATACGATGAAACTGGAGAGATTGAGTTTAGAGCAAAGGCCTTCAGAGAGGATTCAGAGTTTGAGCTTGGAGAGGAAATCATAGTTTGTGCTGTTACAAAATTAAGAGGAGAGGAACCTTACCTGGAGTTTTTGAAAAAACCAAGACCAGACATTCCAAATTTTCTGATAAGAATTTCAAAGATTTCAAGAAAGGATCTCAAGAACAAAAAGAGGGCAACCTTTGTAAAAAATCTCAAGAAAACTTTTCCTGAGATATTCAAAGAGTATCCAGATGTTGCAAAGATTTGGGGGAAGGTTTAAGGTTTTCAAAAAGGTTTTAGAAAATATCCTAAAACAATCGGGAGAATCTTTATAAAATCATTTTCAAAGATAAATCATGAAAGTCTTTGTCACGAGAAGATTGCCTGGGAAAGCACTGAGGATTCTCGAGAGAGAGGTGGATGTAGAGGTGAATGCCTCTGATAGAGTTCTATCAAAGAAAGAGCTGATTAAAGGTGTAAAGGATGCAGATGGACTTTTATGCCTTCTAACAGACGATGTGGATAAGGATGTGATCTCATCCTCAAATTTGAAGATTATCTCAAACTATGCCGTAGGCTACAACAACATAGATTTGAAAAAGGCAACTGAGAGAGGAATTCCAGTTACAAACACTCCAGGAGTTTTAACAGAGACCACTGCAGACTTCACCTTTGCCCTCATATTGAGCCTTGCAAGAAGGATAGTAGAGGGAGACAGGTTTTTGAGGAATCTAAAGTTCAAGGGATGGGCTCCTCTCCTTCTCCTTGGTACAGATGTTTTCAAAAAGACTTTGGGAATTGTGGGTTTGGGGAGGATAGGTTCTGGAGTTGCAAGGAGAGCAATGGGATTTTCTATGAGAATAATCTATTACCAAAGAAGGAGAAATAAAAGCCTTGAAGAGGAGTTGGGTGCAGAGTGCCTTGGATTTTCTGAGCTTCTAAAGACCTCAGACTTTGTCACTCTACATGTTCCATTGGCAAAAGAGACCTACCATCTAATCTCTGATAGAGAGTTTGAGCTCATGAAATCTTCCTCATATCTGATAAACACCTCTCGAGGTCCTGTTGTGGATGAGAAGGCTCTAATTGAGGCTTTGAGAAAGAAAAAAATTAGGGGTGCAGCCTTGGATGTTTTTGAGTTTGAGCCTGAGGTCTCCAAAGAACTCTTAAAACTTGAAAATGTGATTCTCACACCACACATAGCCTCTGCCTCTTTTGAAACTCGGGAGAAAATGGCTCTGATGGCAGTTGAGAACCTCTTAATGGCATTGAAAGGGGAAAAACCTCCAAATACAGTAAATCCTGAGGTTTTTGAGTGATTGAATGTCTCCTCGTCAAGATGCACTGAAGATTTTAAGAGAAGGATTGAGAGCCGTTGATCCATATTTATGTTTGAAAAACTCTCTTTTAATTGAAGATGATATCTTAAAAATTCAAAATTTCGAATTGAATCTCGATTCCTTCGAGAATATCTATGTGATTGGAGCAGGAAAGGCAACCTATAAAATGTCCAGGGCTTTAGAAGATTTAATCTTACCTAGAATAACGGAGGGACACATCGTAATTCCAAGAGATTTAAAACCTTTGAGAAAGATAAGCTTCACCAAAGGCTCCCACCCGATACCTGATGAGAACTCACTGAGGGGAGCGAAGAGAATTTTAGAGCTCGCACGAAAAGCTTCTGAGAGAGATCTGGTTTTCTTTCTTCTAAGTGGGGGAGCCTCTGCTTTGCTGACTCTACCTCCTGCAGGGATAAACCTTCAAGATATTCAAAAACTCACCAACATACTCTTGAAAAGTGGGGCTGACATCTCTGAGATAAACACGATAAGAAAGCACATCTCAGAGGTAAAGGGAGGAAACCTGGCAAAGGCATGTTACAAAGCTCGTGTTTTAACTCTAATCATTTCAGATGTTTTGAGGGATTTACTCAGTGTTATAGGCTCTGGTCCTACAGTTCTCGATGAAAGCACAATATCTGAGGTCTTTGAAATCCTTGAGAGATACAACCTGAAAGAAGAAATTCCAATCTCAATCTCAAAGTACCTTGAAACTCAGCCTGAGACTCCCAAAAAACCTAAATACTTCAAGAGAGTCTCAAACTTTGTAATTTCAAATAACCTTGCATTTCTAAAGGCTTCAAAAAAGAGAGCAAAGACCTTGGGATACAACACCTTCCTTGAGGAGAAACCTATCTCAGGAGAAGCGAGGGATGTTGCAAGGAATTTGGTTTTGAAAGCCAAAAAGCTAAAGAAAAAGCCTGCAATCCTGATTGCTGGTGGAGAAACCAGTGTGACTGTGAAGGGTGAGGGGATCGGGGGAAGAAATCTTGAGCTTGCCCTCTCTTCCCTTTCTCATATAAAAAAAGATATGACTCTCATTTCCTTTGCCACAGATGGAAGGGATGGCATAACAGATGCCTCTGGAGCCTTTGCAGACTTTAAAACTTTGAAAAAAGCTGAGGATATGAATCTTAGAATAGGGGAATTTCTTAAAAGAAATGACAGCTACAGCTTCTTTTTAAAGACTGGAGATTTGATAAAAACAGGGGAGACTGGGACAAATGTTTCAGATGTGGTTCTGATTTTAATCACATAGGAGAGAAACCAAAATCCTTAAATAGAAAAATAAACATCGAAAGCTGTGAACCTGAAAAGTTTGATCCTTATCCTCCTTACGATTTTTATAATTCTCCCAGAGGTAAACCTTGAAGAGGAGATTGAGGGCTATGCAGTAATCATAGAGGTTAATAACTTTGCAGGTGAAGTTCAGGATCTGAACACAGATTTTGCAGACTCGGAAAGGTTGCAACATCTTTTGATGAATCTTGGTTTTGAAAATATTTACGTGATAGAGGATGATGTTACCCCTGAAAAGCTTAAAGCTGCCTTTGAATTTTTAGAAAAGGCTTCAAAAGAGGATCTGGTTTTTTTCTACATAGGAACTCATGGAGGATTCAAGGAGGAGAATCATCTGCTTCTGCTATCTGATGGGGAGAATAACTGGAGACTCTATGATTTTGAGTTTGCAGAGCTTTTCTCACACATAAAGTCTAAAAAAAGTGTTGTGATGATTTCGGCTTGCAACGCTGGGGGATTTGTTTACCCAGATTTGAGTGGAATGGCTTCCATCTCCCTTGCTGCAGTGGATGCAGAGGAGTACGCCTGGGGTGGATTGCCTGAGGAGGGTCTTCCAATAATTGGAATGGTTTTTACCTATTACTTTGTAGAATCCTTTGAGAATCCAAAGGCTGACCTAAATGGAAATGGTTTTATTTCTGTGGAAGAAGCCTTTGAGTTTTCTTATCCTCTCATAAGAGAGTACATGGCTGATGTGGTCTTCAAAGCCTTTTCCGATGAGTATTCTCCAAAGGATTACTTCAATCTCTACAATCCCCATCCCTTAATGAATGACGAGTATGAGGGAGAGTTCTATCTTCAAGAGATTTTGATGAGAGAGGAGGCAAAAACTCTTCTGCAAGAGGGAGATGAGCTTTTCAATTCAAGAAAATATGAGGATGCAAGATCGAATTACGAGAGAGCAATTCTCATACTCTCAGAGCTTCAAGAGTTTGAGAGAGTGAAAGAAATTCAGGAGAAGGTTTTTGAGGTTGAAAATCTTGAAAGAGAAAAGAGTGTGGGAATTAGATTTAAAGTTTTAGGTTTTCTTTTCTTGATCTACTTTGCAAGAAAACTCACTTAGTTTCTTCAAAGTAAAGCCTTAGAGCAAAAATCAGAGCAAATCCAGACATTAAGAGCATTGCGGTGAATATCTTTTCAAGACCAAAGGAATCTATGATCCACCCTAAAATTGAGGGTGCCAGAGCCCCAACACCAAAGGTTAGGAAAAAGAAGATTCCATAGACCCTTCCTCTGAGTTTTTCTGGGGTTAGATCTGCAATGAGGGCATTCACAGGAGGTTGGGATGCAAAGAGGGTGAAGAAGAATAGAGCTATTAAAAAGATCAGAAAGAAATTTGGAACCCTTGGAATGAGGAAGATGAAAAGAAAATCAAGAGCAAAGAATAAAAGGATCGTTTTTTTTCTTCCGAACCTATCTGCAAGAAACCCCCCAAGAGCTTGTCCAAAAACGCCTCCCAGAAGAGCAAGCGTCGTGAAGAAACCTCCCTTTAGAGTTGCTATGACTAAGGTCTTCTCGATGAAGGTCTGGGTGTAGGTTATGGCAGAGTTGTAGAACAAACCTTCAAAGATTCTTATTCCAAGGAGAATGAGAATGGCAATTTTGAAGACGGATTTTAGGTGTTCAAAGGAAACCTTGGGCTTCTCCCCTCTTTCTAAGGTTTCTCTATAAATAAGATGGAAGATGAAGACAGAGAGAAATGAGAGGAGGGCAAAGCCAAAATATGCACTCCTCCAGCCAAATTTGAAAGCTAGAATCCCAGATACTGTAGGAGCGAGGGCAAGACCAAGAGTTCCTCCAATGCCATGAACTCCAAGAGCAAATCCCCGATTGTTCTCAAAGAGCTTTGATACAAGGGCTGTAGAGAATGGGTGATACAGCCCTGTTCCAATTCCTAAAAACAAGTAAAAAACTCCAAGAACGTAAAAACTCTGGGGGGAAGAGGCAACCAAGAGAGAAGAAATTCCACAAATCGTAAGAAAGCCATACAATATCTTTATCTCTCCAAGTTTGTCTGCAAGAAATCCTGAGGGAATTGAGGTGAACCCAAACCCAAAAGCCTGGAGAGTTCCAAGAATTCCTATCTGGTAAAAGCTCAAAGAAAACTCTGACTTTATGAGAAGAAGAACTGTGGGAAAGATCATAAGAAACCCATGATCCAAACCATGAAAGAAGGTTAGGGTTACAAGAATCAATTTGTCATCTGTTGCCATAAATCAAAAGATAAAGTTAGGTTTTAAAGGTTTAGGTTATAACTTTCCTCCTAAAACCTTAAAAGATATCGACCCTAAACAAAATGAGGCGATGAGAACGATGTTAAAAGATGTCTATAATAATTTGAGTATTGAGATGAGCGAGCTATCTGCCACTGCCTAAAAAAACAGAATTAAGGAGGTTGACTCATGGAATATGCAAGGAAAGAAAGATTAGTGCCATACGACATGGCGACGTCGGGCTTTGAGATGGTCTATACTGGCGAGACGTCCTCAAAAGCAGATGATTCTACTGATGAGAATGATAATGTGATTGAGAAATGGTCTATCTGGACATGGCGTCATGATGCAATAGAGTGGGATGATGAGATACGGTGCATCAATAAAATGCAGGAAGCGCTAGGTCCTCTTGATGACAACACTCGGCAAATCCGTGCCCACATTGGAAGTCTGGTGCTTTGTGATAGTGGAATCCCAGTCACCATTGACGAGTTGCTTATCGCCATCGGCAGGGGAAGATTGGATGAGCCTTCGTTTCGCAACGGATGCTGGTTTTGCGGCATGTGGTGGAATACGAGAGGAACACAACCCCGACAAGTGGAGAGCATGCGGACCGCATATGCAATCCTGATAGGTTACCTGGCAGGTAAGCCAAAAGAGAATTTCATAGAGCAGTTTCCATATGCAGCGGATTTTATCAATCGCACATATGAGTGGCTCGGGCCAGTCTCAGAGCTGACAGAACTACAGAAGCTGATGATGGAAAGAGTGTTGTTGCCTTTTGAGTTTTTTACCAAAGCAAGTCATGCCATGCCACCCTCAACATGGACGGCAAAAGCCGAACATCTGTGTGAGGTAGTTATGAAGGACTGCTTTGAGGAAGGTGGGCGCGGGGCACAGTTCGATGCGAAGATTGCCCAACTGGCAGGACTGCCAAAGATTCATCCATAC
Organism: Candidatus Methanofastidiosia archaeon; assembly: GCA_046760205.1. GTDB lineage: Archaea > Methanobacteriota_B > Thermococci > Methanofastidiosales > SZ-28-30 > JBHIDS01. Next base: position 4,650 of record JBHIDS010000034.1, on the reverse strand, counting down.
TACAAAGGTGACCTCGATTTCATTGAGGATGAACAGAAGAGGGTACTCTATAAGCTCTGCGGTTATATCGCCCATGGGCTTCACACCTTGTGTGACTGCCATCACAGCGCCTTTCGCTGGATTGAGACATGGATTCACGGCATAGGAACTGGTAATGTAGACATCCCCACCCGCAAAGTGGGAACGGAGCGGGAGAGACTCGCTCAGTTGCTGTTCGGCTATACGCTGGCACTGGACAAATGGCTGCTGAGTAAGCCGATGCAGTTTGTGCTTCTTGATCTAGGACACGTTGACCTCGGGTTCGATCCCAAGAACGAAATTCTGCGAGTGTACGCTTATCTTGGGGAAGAAAAGACCCCTGTGAAGGAATGGCTTGCTGCCTGTTTATGGTACAACCTTGCGGGAGGCGGCAATCCTAGAAGACTTGTGATTCAGAAAAGCCTAATCGAACGCGCAGAGCAATTGGGAATCAGCACACGTGAATGGATGGATTCTGTTTTTGAAAAGAAATCGAAAAATGGCAACGACAGATAACATGATGTATGCGGTTCGGGCTTACACCCAAACCCTTCGCTACGCTCTATCTCAGGAACGAATGTTTTAATAAATAAATGGAGGATAACTATGTCTTCAATTGTGGAAATAAAACCAGATAAACGAAGGATCCTTTATCCTCTTTTTCAATCTAACAAATACGATACCGTACTTATTAACTCCGTTCTTGAAGGTCACTTCGGTACCGCATATGCCGATTCTGATTCACAACCATCCGTTGCCAGACTTGATTCAGGAGCTTTTACCCTTCTTGGGGGTGATTCTGAATCCCCTCAGGTGCTTGAACTATTGTCATTAGCACCAATTCATTACGTTACTCCCGAATCTAAAAAATGGAGAGAGTTGTTGAAGGAATTTGGTGATCACATCACACGTCTTACCTTCACCGAGTTTCATGCTACCTCTTTAAATATTCAGCATTTGAAAGAAATCATCGGTTTACTTCCTCAAGGATTTATTTTGAAAAGAGTAGATATTGAGATAGCCCAATGTTTAACAACTGAACTGAATAATGAGTATTTTTTCGAAAATTTTCATTCAATTGATGATTTCATTACCTGTGGCATTGGCTATTGTATACTCTATCAGGAAAGAGTCGTCAGCGCAGCCACTTCAATGGCTATGTGCAATGACGCAATCGATATTGAAATAGAAACATCAACTGATTTCAGAGGAAAAAGTCTTGGATCCTTTGTAGGAGCGAAATTGGTTTTATATTGTCTGGAAAACAACATTGAACCTAAATGGCTCGCAGCTAACGAGATTTCCGAACAACTTGCCTTAAAGCTTGGATACACAAAAGGAAAGAAATATGAGACATACAAAATTAACCATTGAACCATTGAGTATATTTCTTACTCAGAACGTTTGGCGAAAGCCATTTAAATGGATTATTTCTTTTGTGCCAAATAAACTCCAAAAAAAACAAGGATTGCTCCAAGGATTTTTTGGGGGGTTAGGCTTTCTCCCAAAATTGGAATTGCCAACGCTGCAGTCCAGATTGGAATTGTGTTTAGAAACAAGTTTGCCTCTGTTGCAGAAATTTCTTTTAAAACTCTAAACCACAAAAAAAATGCTATCGATGTGTTTACAATAGAAATTGTTAAAAGCAAAACCCATGAAAAAAAAGACATTTGAAAGATTTTCTCAAAACTCTCAAAAAAAAGAGCTGAAAAAAGCATTATGGGAACCCCAATAGCCATGGAACTATAGGTTAGAGAAGATGGGTTTTCATGCTGCAAACTCTTCTTTCCATAGATAGAACTTACTACCCAAAAAACCCCAGAAAGAAAAACCAGAAAATCACCAAAAATTCTTTCAAAGGAAAAAACTCCCAACTTGATGTTGGAAAAAACTATAAAAACAACACCAAAAAATGCTAAAAAAATTCCAATGATTTTCATGATTTTAATTTTTTCTCTCATGATGATGTAGGAGAGGAGAGCTGCAATGGAGGGGTTTGCAGAAAGAATCAAGGTTGTGTCTATCGATGTTGTGTACCACAAACCAAGGTACTGCAAAAGGGGTGCAAGGGCAAAACCAAAACCCCCAACTATTAGAAGGTTTTTTGAGAGATTAACCCTTTTTTTCACAAAGAGGGATAAAATGAGAAGAGCTATAAGATATCTTGCAGCTGTAAAAGTCATGGGTTCAATTTCTAAAAATATTATTTTTGCAAGGACATAGGAGGATGCCCATGCCAAACTCACAAAAAGCATCGTTACATACTTCACTTGCATCCATTGATTTCAAGGTAAAGTTTTTAAAACTTTCGCTGGAAAAATTTTTGATTTACAAGATTTATAAGTGTTGAAAAACTGTTAAATAGAGGATAACACAAATTTCTCATATAAGGAGCTGGATGAAATTGCGGTGAAAGGAGGATATGGAAACGAGCTCAACAAGACGAAGGGTTGGGATAGTAGGCGTTCTCATTGGCTTGCCATTGCTCTCCAACCTAGCAAGCTTTGTCATATTCGCTCCTCTGTTTGCCCCTGGGCAAACTGTTGTGCCTGCCGATTTCCAGTGCGCTGGTGTCTACTTGGGCATCACAGTGTTCACCATTGAATTGATGGGATTTCTCTTGGTGATCTGGTCATTGCATGGAGAGAACACTTCTTTGAAGGACGTTGTCAATTTCCAGCGTGGTAAGTTGCGGACATATCTCTTTATTGGACTGATCGCCCTGCTTCCGACTTTGGCAGCTGGTTGGCTGTATGTCCAAGCACAAGTATGGGCAGGGATAGAGATCAACCTGGCTCAGATGAGTATAGGCGAGGCGATGTTGTGCTATGGGTTAGCCCCCATCACAGTGGCGTTGTTGGAAGAGATCATCTGGCGTGATTATACACTGCTACGGTTAAAAGGGGCTTGGCGAAGCCTACTTGGCTCTTATCCCTGGGTTTGGATAATTTGTTGAAGTCGTTTAATCGCCTAACACAGGCTTTGCAAAGAGTTAAAAAGCGATAGAAATATATACCCCTGTGAGCAAAAAATAAAAGATGAAAATTTACCAATGAAGGGAGGTGTTATAGTGGCAAGGATTGAAAAGACCATCGAGATTAAGGCGCCAGTAGAGAAGGTGTATGCCTGTTGTTCTGATGCGGAGGGCTATTCCAGGTTCATGGAAGGTGTAAAAGAGATCAAGATGACTGGGGATAAAACATCACATTGGAAAATGGAGGCTCTTGGGAGAACCATGGAATTCGATAGTGAGATGACTGAGATAATTGAAAACAAAAGGATCGCTTGGAAATCCATTGGGGACATCAAAAGCGAGGGATCTTGGGACCTTGAGCCCACTTCTGAGGGAACCAAAGCTACCTATGTGATGGACTACGAGATTCCAGGAATCGTAGGAGCTATTATAGACAGAATCAAGGTCTCTAAAGAGATGGAGAAGAGCATAGAGAAGAGCCTTCACTCGCTGAAAGCGAATCTTGAAGGGAAATGAAAGCTCAAAAGGAAATGCAAGTTTCAGGAAAGCTCTCTGATCTTGGAAAATACTCCAAAAGGCACTTTGGTTAGCGTTTAGATGTCAGCCAAAATAATATCAAAAACAGAGGGTGTTTGATGAAGACGATTCTGGAGCCAGTCAAAGCCTATGAGAAAGCTTACAACAGTCACGATTTCAAGAGAATTATGTCTCTCTACGCAGAAGATGCAACATTTGAAGTGGTTGGACAATTTGTGCTCAAAGGCAAGGAAAAGATTAGAGACATTACAGAATATGACATTGCCTTAAATATTCATATGTCTTTCGGTGGATGCATAACAAAGGGTGACAAAGTTATTTGTGAGCTGGCTGAAACAAATGACTGGCTCAAAACCGCGAGCATAATAGAGGCACATTATACTGCGAAGTTCGTGTTCAGCGAAGGCTTGATAAAGCTTATTAGGGCAGAAGCCACTCCTGAGACCAAACAAGCCTTCAACCATGTGCTTAATCCTCTTATGGAATGGGCATATAAAGAGAGACCACAGCAATTGACAGAGATGATGCCAGAGGGAGAATTTGTTTACAGTACAGAAAGTGCAAAGAGATGGCTGGTTCTCTTACGGGAGTGGCAAGAAGCCATCAAGCTCAAATAGAATATCGCTATCATATCAAGAACGGTAAGTTATAACTATCTCACATAACATTGAAGCTGTTTGGTTTTTCAGTCAATCTTGGGATTCCAGGCATTCCGCTAGACGCAATCATTGAGAGTGATAAGTTACCTTGAAAATTGTGGGCTCGCATAATAGGTGCAAAAAATCAAAGATTTAATTTTGCTGAGTGAATGAAAAACAGACTTTTGGACTCGATGCAGGAATGAGTGCGGCTGCCGGGATTTGAACCCGGGTCGCGAGCGTGGCAGGCTCGAGTGCTAGACCACTACACTACAGCCGCTTGAAGGGGGTTTCACCCCTTTCAAAACCTCCTAAGCAGGTTTTCACGTAGTGAACAACCTACAATGTGTCCACTGGGTTTGCAGTTACCCTCAGCCCTCTTCCTTTTATAATTTTCCCTTTCAAGTCCCTATAAGGGGGAAGCCCCCCTTTCTAAACCCCTCCCTTTTATATTTTCCCTCAACCCCTTTCCTTTGAAGGGGA
>JBHIDS010000033.1:0-15105 GCA_046760205.1 Candidatus Methanofastidiosia archaeon | reverse complement strand
TGAGAAATCAGCTGAAATAGAATGTCACCTCCGATGGGTAAACAGATACAAGAAAAGGTTGAAAGAATACTAAATTTACTATTATTGAGTAACAATAAATATATTTAAGATCTGAAAGATTCATTAGCTTTTATGAGGGCATTTGGGAAGGCATAACCAAACCTCAAATATTGCATTAGTTAGATTCTTAATAAATCTTAAGCAGACTTTAAATAGTTGATCTTCCAATGTGATTCTTGAGTGCCTTCTCCAACCTTATCATAGCATCGATCATTTTGTCTTGAAGATAGTCCCATTTTTCTTCATCTTTGAGCCCAGCTTCGTTACATCTCCACTCGATACGACATGCACGCCTACCTTCTTTGTAATCCCAATCCAAACTTTCTCCAAAAATGGATTCTATCTCTTCTCTCTTTGCATAAAGAGTATCAAAAATCTTTTTATTTATTTCTTCTGAACCCTTTCCTCTGTCAATATAGAGCTCTACTTTACCCCAATTCATAGTTATTGCATAGACATACGATAAGCCTGATCTACCCGCACCTGCTCCCATCCAGTGCTCCTTACCTGGTGAATTGTTTGCATGTAATCTAGTTTTCATCCTACTTTTTTCCAATAGTCGTGTCCAGAATTCCAATCGTTTCTTATGCCTTTCAGCAAATTCTCCTCTCGCCTTGCCCATCTCTTTGGTTTCCTCACTTGGAGCACAAATAACTTGAAAGAGGGACGCAGGTGAAGATTCCCCAATACGTACACCTTCAACTTTTACAAGATAGAATGACACATCTACACCTGTAACTTCATTTAACCATGTCATGGTTTTAATATGTTTTGGGCGTGGGTCACTGCAAATCCAAATAGCGGTTTTAGCCTCAAGGCTTGTAAGGTATGTTAGAATTTTACCAAGATGGTCATGATCTGTTTTTTCTAACTGGCATTCTATTATCACATTGTTTCCTTCATTATCTTCAGCTAAAAGATCAACTGCAAAGGTACCAGTCTTTTTTTCACGCTCAACAATAGAGAGCGACAAATCTAAAGAATCATTAAGTATCTCTATGTTTTCCTCAAGCCAAGAAGTAAAGTCCTTTGCTTCTTTTTTCCATATCTCCCTGAGTGGAACCTTTTCAAGTTTGCCAATCCTCATTTTATCTATATCCTCTAATTACTAAATTCCCTCTAAGATCCCATCTAGATCCACATGAGAGGCTACCATCTTCTCTATGGTTTTTATCTTTTTTAAATCTTCAGGTTTTATCTCTGATCTCACCCTTTCAACCTTTTGAAAGGCAGAGTAGGTGTCATCTTCAACTAGAAGAACTGGAACCTTTAGCTCTTGAGCTTTGGCAAGCACTGGGGGGGAGGGGTGTAGATTTCCAGTTAGAACAAGGCATGAGATAGAGGTTTCCAAGGCTCCAAGCTGAATATCTGATCTATCCCCTCCAGTTATCACCACCTTTCTCATGTACTTTCGAAAGTACTTCAGAGCTGAATCGAGTGCAATGGCACCCAGAACAGTGGTCTCTATCTCTCTTGAAAGACCACTCTCCCCTCCAAGAAGTTCTGCATCCAACTCTTCAAGAAGGTCTTTCACCTTCAAAAATGAGAGAATCTTTTTCTCAGGAATCACTCCAAAAACCTCAAGTCCAGAATTTTCGAGAGCTGGAATCACGATGTCTTCAACTTCCTCAAGGTTTGATAAAGGGACCTTGTTTATCACCACTCCCAAAACCTCGGAGCCTACAGAGGAGAAATAGGCTTTTCCTAAAAGGCTCTTGTCCACGATATTCTCAAGGTCTCCCTCAGCCACTATGAGGGCTTTGTTTTTCAAAATCTTTGAAACACAGGCAGAGCAAAGTCTTAAGAAAGCACCATAGGAGAGATTGTGAGCACTCTCAATTAAGACCAGATCCTTATCCTTGAATTTGTTGAGCTTGCTTCGAAGTCTCCAGTGAACACCAGAAGAATCAAGCTTTGCCACAAACATCTCTTGAGGTTCTTCCTCAAGCCCTAATATCCTTTTGAATAAGAGAATGTCTTTGTCATAGCCCTCTTCTGAAAGGTTGTTAGCTAAAGGTTTGAAGTAGCCGAAAGAACCTGAAAAATTTAAAAGCAATCCAAGACCAAAGGTAGTCTTCCCAGCTCTGCTCTTGGTGGAGGTGATCATCAGACTCTTCATCACCTCATTTCAAAAAAAGAAATTTATAAAGGTTTGGTTTAGTGGAGTTTGTGTACTAATCCAAAATTTTTTTCAACTTTTCTCTTAGAAGAAGCCTATCTCTCCATTCTTTCATCTCTGGGTCCAACTTCAATCTCTCAATCTTTTTCACATCTACATGGTTCATCTGGGTCACCTAACAAATAATTGTAACTAATACTATATAAAGCTATTGGTTATTTATGTTGATGAAGAACTAAGGCACATAATTCTCTCTAACAAAATCCTGAATAACCTCCTCTGCCCTTAAATTCCATTTAGGAAATCCCTCAAAGATCTCAAAGATGGTTCGGTTTATAATGAGAAGCTCTTCCAAGCTGGGAGTTTTCTCATAAAAGACCAGAATGTGTATCTGGTACTCCTCAAAAGTATAACCAAAGAGGATTTGTCCAGATCTCTCAATTTGATAGAAGTAAACAGAATCCCCAATCTCGAATCTTTTGAACATTCCCTCTTCTGAAATCTCTTGAAAGACTCCCCTGTGAAACTCCTCTTTTGGTGCCCTTGCATTCTTCCAGATAGATAACTCTATCAAAAACTCCAATTCCTTATAAGATGCATAGACGTTGTAGATGCCTTTGAGTTTTGGAAGATAGGGATTTTTCTCTCCCATAAGCTCTCTTATCTCTGCATCTGAAAGCTCTCTCGTTTCAAAGATAACGGTGTCTTTTGGAAGCATTTCTTTGAGGTCATCAACACTTAGGGAGGGCTGCATTCTTGGAACAAGGATGAGGTTGTAGAAAAGAAAGGTCCCGATTCCCAAAATCAAGATCAAAAAAAAGAGGAAGTTTGGGTTTTTCAAGATGCTTTTTTTTCTTGATCTTCTTTTTCTCTTTGCCAAATAAATCACCTCTTAAATTTTTCCATCACATAAGCCACCATCAAGGGAAAGGCTATGGTGGCATCGCAGTATAGAGTGCAGAACTTTGATGAAGGCTTTAGCTTTCCCCAGGAGATTGCCTCCTCCATGGTGGCACCAGAGAGCCCTCCGGCATTTGGAGAGTCTGTGGTTATTTGTATGGCATAATCAAAGCCTTTTGGAGCAAGGAGCATGGTCTGTAATATGAAGTTCTTCGGAACTCCTCCACCCAAAATCAAGGCACCAGTTTTTTTGGATTTATAAGAAAGCTCAAGAATTCTTCCAACATCTCCAATTTCATCTAAGAAGAACTCCTTTTCCTGGGAAAAGAGAAAGGTTTGCAATCCAAGCATTGAGTCAGATAGAGCAGGTACAAACACAGGAACTCTCTTCAAAAATGCCTGTCTTAAGATGGAGTTTTTGTCCTTCAATCTCCTCCCAATCTCAAAGAGGAACTCAGAAGTAAGCATTTTCTTTTTCTCTCTATGAATATCCTCAAGAATTTTTCTCATATTATTTTCAAGGATTTCAAAGGAGGAATCCTCTAAAAAGGCATCATAGATTCTGTCTATTCCCTTCTCCCTCAACTTTTCATCTGAAAGAGAGATTCCCTTCAAGTGCCTTCCTCCAAAGGCTTCTATTAGGTCATGGGTTAGGTTTGCACCTGTGGAAACCAAGATGTGAATCATCTCTCTTTCGATTAAATCTGATATGAGCTTTCTAAAGCCTGCAGGAACGAGAGCTCCAGCAAGTCCAAGAAAGATGGTGGATCTCTCTTTAAGCATTTCCAAATAGAGCTTTGTTGCCTTTGAAAGCCGCAAAGCCCCAAAAACAGATCTCTCGTACTGTGAAATCAAATCAGAGATTTTCATTCCTTCCTCAAGGTCAAAAGGTTCAATCCTCTCAATCTTCACAAAGCACACCCAAAATTTTGAATATGAGGCTTGCAGCTGTAATAGCTGTGAAGTCTGGGTTTTTTGAGCAAACCTCCGTCACATCAAATCCCAATATCTCGTTCTTTTTTGCAACCTCAAAAACAAAGTTCAAAACTTCTTGAAAGTTAAAACCTGAAGGAGTTGGGTTTGACACATTTGGAGCTATACTTGGATCAAAGACATCCATGTCTATGGTTATGTAAACCTTCTTATTCTTTGGGAGTTCAGAATTTGAAAGCTCCGAAGTCGCATAGATTTTACCTTTTTTCAAGAAATCGAACTCCTCCTTTGAGCACTCTCTAAAGCCATAGATTCTAACCTCATTATGCTCTGAGATTCTTCGCATCACACATGCATGGGAGAGTTTTTCTTCTAGATACTCCTCCCTCAAATCAAGATGGGCATCTAAACTCAAGACCACCTCAGGATTTAAAGCTTTGGTAATTGGATGAGAGATGGAATGCTCTCCTCCAATTACGATCACCTTTCCCTCAAGCATCGACACAAACCTTTCAACATTTTCTGTAGTTTTCTTTGGATTTCCAAAAGAGATGTGAAGGTCTCCCAAATCCTTCAACCTCACCTCAGAAAGCTCAACCTTAGAGGAGAGATCAAAGCTCTCAAGATATTGAGAAGCCAATCTCACAGAAGTTGGTCCAAATCTCGCTCCAGGGTTAAAGGAGGCTGTGGAATCAAAAGGTACTCCAAAGAGGAGAAACTCTGGATGCCTCTCAGAGTGCAAGGAGAACTCCACCTTCTTTTCTATCATGACTTTCCCTTAACCCTCAAGACCTTTTTCCTTGAAAGGGTTTCAAGGTACTCCACCTCAACCCCTTCAGAAAGCTCAAATTCTTCAGGTGATGGGAGCTCGAAAATCTCATAGCTTTCCATGTCCATGAGTTGAACTTTTGAGCCCATGATGGCTGTCACCATTCCAGCTCTCTTGTCTATGATTGGAGTCTCCATCTTGTCCCCTGTAGGTTTTATCACGCTTCTCTTCTTTTTGTCAAAAAGACCCACACCCTCTATTCTTGCCTTGGCTGAGCCATGCTTTCCAGGAGAGGAAGTGGTTAAGCTTGTTATTCTACAGGGCTCTTCGTCGATTATCACATACCTTCCTTTCTTGAGATTTCTCACCTCAACTTGCGTTTTGCCACCCATTTAAAAACCTCCTTTATCCTAAATTCTTTTGAATAAAAAGTTTTCGTTCTCAAAAGATAAGAAAGAGGAGGGGAGCATCACAAACACCTCCTCTGTACTAGTCCTCGTAGGCTCTAAGAATTTGGGGAGCGACAGTGTCTTCAACAGATTCAAAAACCAGGTCCCTTAAAACCTTTTCTGTGTGAATTTCAATGAATTATTGGACACCCCCGGTGAGGGAGATGCTGTCAAATCTCTGTAGAGCTCTCCTCTTCTGTCTTTCAAGAGATGGTTCAACTCTGTGATGTTCTTGTCTTGAGCCTTTTTGAGGTCAATCTCTTGAATATGTACTTCCTCCTCATCTTCAGATGCTCTGTAAAGAACCTTTCCCTTGGGATCTGTGATTTGGGATAAACCTATGAACTTCAAGCCCCTCTCCTCCCCTACTCTGTCTGCAGTGATGGTAAAGATTCCGTTCTCTATGCTTCTCACCTTCATAGCCTCGGGACAGTAGGGAAGCACGAGATTTGAGGGATGACAGATGAGCTTTGCACCCTTTAGGGTTAAAATCCTCGAAACCTCTGGAAATATCCAGTCAAAGCAGATCATAATCCCTATCCCTGAAAAAACTGAAAACTCTTGACCACTTTGAAAGAACTTTTTTTCTTTGTAGAATAGATGCACCTTTCTGTATACTCCAACAAAATCCGAATCAATGTAAATGGCAGAGTTGAAGAAATCGTTACCTTTCCTCTCTGCAATCCCTGCCACCAATCTCATATTCCTTTCTTTCGAAAGCTCTTTTAACCTTGAAGTTGTAAAGCCTTGGGGAATCCTCTCTGCAACTCTTTCAACCTCATTCAAATTAGAGAAGTTGTAGCCAGTGTTGAAGAGTTCAGGCAAAACCACAAGGTCACAATTGACTTTCTCGATGAATTTTATAGCTCTATCGACATTCATCTCAACCTCAAGGATCTGTGGGCTCATCTGGACAAAGCTAACTTTCATGAATAGAGCCTTGATGGAATCCTTAAATGGTTTGTGGTTTCAAAAGCCATTCTATCTCAACCTTTCCTCAAGCTCAAATAACCTTTTTACCCTCTCTTTGATTGAAGAATGTGTGGTGTGAGAGCTTATTAAAAGTCTCTCCCTTAGGATTGGATTTGTGGGAATTCCCCTTCCAAAACCAAAGCCTTTCCTTTTGAAGAAAAGATGGGGAGGCGCTCTTGAGTAGGAATTCTCAGGAAGCCCTGAGGAATCTGAGCCCATTGTTTTTCTGTAGAGCTTCTGGAGCGCTGAGGCAAGATTCAAAGGCTTTTTGGTTATCTTTGAACTCCTCTCATCAGCTAAGAACTCTCTCTGTAAGATGAGTTGGTTGTTTAAATATTTCAATAAGGGATCGAAGAAGAAGAGCTTGCTCAAAGAAGAGGTAAGGCTCTTGAGAAAGGAATCGTGCGAAAGCATATGAGCAAACTCGTGAGCCACCACAGCCTCCACTTCATCCTCATGTAGAGAAAGCAGTCCCTCTGTAACTATGAGTTTTGAAGAATTTTTGTTCCCAAGAATCAGGGCATTTGGAAGTTCCGAGGAGACGAAGTACAACTCAGGCTCTGAGATTCTAAATTTCCTTGAAAGCCTTCTCACTAGAGTTCCAAACCTGTAGTTTTTAAAACTCTCAGCATTGAACCTCTTAAGAAGAGAGCTTGCAGAGTACCTGTAAGAGAAAAAGCTCAAGGCAGGGGCAGAGAGTAGGAGAAAGAGCAGAAGGTATCCCAAAATCCTTAAGATGTAGCTCTTTTGTATGAAAACGAGAAAAAATCCTAAAAGGTAGTAAAGACTAGCCTCCAAAATAAGCATTCTGAGCAAGATATTGTTCTTCTTCCTCTGGTCTAACCTTTCATTATACCTATGAAAGAAGAAGATAATTCCTCCAAAGCCTAAGGTTAAAACTAAAAGTAGCAGAAAGCTAAGAGACATTGAAAAACCTATTTCTCAAGTCTTTCCAACTCAGCGTGTAAGGCAGAAACTCCTCCCTTTCCAAAGATAGAGGTAAATTCATTCACAAACATCCGAGCCAACTTTCTCTTCACCTTCCTTAGGGAATAAACGTGCTTCGTTCCTCCCCTCCCAGTCATTGAAGTTCTTGAAAGGTAGCCTTTATCAAACAGTCTTTCAAGGGTTGTTGACACTGTAGTGTATGCAATCTTCTTGTTCTTTCTCATTTCCTCATAGATTTCTCTTATGGTCCCTTCACCAAGAGAGTTCATGACAGCCAGCACTTCTCGCTCTAATGGTCCTAACATATCGTCACCAACTTACTATCTAAACCGTACCTATATAAAGTTTTTGGTCGATTCTTTCATAAAACCCGAAAAACATATAAATAACCAATACAGATTAGCATTATGGATAACGAACAAGGTCTAATGAAGTGTCAGTTATGTGGCAGGTACGTAACTTTAAACCACACCTGTGTGCTCTGCGGAAAGAATGTCTGTCCAAAGTGCTTTCGAATATCTATGGGAGTTTGTAAAGGCTGTATTCCTGGGAGGGAGAAGAAGTACTACGATCTCTTAGAGAAGTACTACTAACCCAAAGTTCTTCTAACATCCGAAACCTCAGCTTGGGAAACCTCTTCAAGCTCTTTTATCTTTTCCTCCACTGGAGTTATATCTCCCTTATCATCGTCTGTAGATAGAATCTTTACATTTAAAGCCACCAATCCAAAGGCTATGGGTTCTTCTTCTATTTTGTAAAGCTCCATGTGAGATGGAATCGTTTTTTCTATCTTTTTTTTCAAAATCTCCAAATCAACCTCGGGAGATTGTGGAAAAACCCTCAAATTACAAATTAAGTTGAAGCCCATTTCATCACTTCAAGGTCCTCCAAAACCACACTCACATTGATAAGGCACAACCAAAACTCTACACTTCTCACATCTCACTATGAGAGAATCACACCTTGGGCATGGAAACTTTACCATCACTTCTTTTGAGGAAATCTCACGATGACATGATATACATTTCATATAAAACCTCCTAATCTTCAGTGAAGTCCTTCAAAAGCTTCAATTTATAAGTCTTTCCATACTTCTCTCTCGAGAGAATCTTCTTCTTTTCAAGGTCAGAAACTATTCTGGTTATCTTTGGTCTTGAGAATCCAGTCAATCTTGGGAGTTCTTCCTGCTTTGATCCATCTCCAATGGCATTCACCACCCTCCTCTCGTCCTCTGTAAGAACGAAAAATGGAACCCTTCCCTTCCTGGTTTTATAATAGAGCTTTCTAAATATCAAAGCTGTGATAAATCCAATGATTATTCCAAAGGCAAGAGGGTAGGGTTCAAGTAACCTATCCCATAGGAAAGCTCTACTAATTGGAAGTGCTTGGGGTTCTATGTCCTCCCCTACCCTCTTACATTCAATCCCCATTTCCTCCAACTCCAATTTTACCTCATCTGAAATTTTGGGTCCAACCAGAAAGATTCTTGAAACTTTTAAGGTTGTCAATGCATTTTTAGTAGTCTTTTCTGGCAATTTGTTCTCCTCGGTTAGGAGAATGGGAGCCTTGAGTTCTATGGCAAGCTTTGAAGCCACTAAATGAGCCTCTGAGACCTCGTCGTTGGCGAGAATGGCTACATCAGACCTCTTCCATAACTCCATTGCAAACCTGGCTGCAGTTCCTATTCTGTCCCAGTCCCAGATTCGCAAAACCTCAAAACCCATTCTCCTAAGTTCGTTTTCAATTTCTGTGGAGATGGCAGTGTCTGCTCCTCCAATTATTAAAGCTCTCTTAAACCCCATATCTCTATATCCTGAAAGCTCTTTTCTAACAGACTCTGAGAGAAACTTTGGATCTGTGGTGACTATTGGGATTCCCTCCTTGTGGGAGTAGGCTTCTGTAATCACGTAATCTATTCTGAGATCCCCCCTCACGATGATAACATCAAGGGATTCCTGGGCTTTAGCCAGGGACACAAGTAACAATAAAAGCACCACAAATCTTTTCATCACTCTCAATGAAGGTTGGATTTTTTAAAGGTTTGCATTCTGAACGTGTGATGGTATGAAAATTTTTTTCCTATCCTCTAAAAAAGAGAGTGTTAGACACGAACACCACATATTAGAACCAAATGAGGGTGATCAAAAAAAATCGGTGAAATTTCTTCATAATCAGAAGAACCTGATGAGGCTTCCACATCATGAAGAGAGGCAAAATGGAAAACATTTTTCATAGGTGTCAAACATTTTCAATGATTTTTTGATTGAAATTGTGCAACACGCCATGTTTTGTAGATTCATTCACATCCCAACTCCTCCTCAAGCTTTCTGTAAGAGGGTGGAAACTCAGGCTGAAATCTAAGATTGTGAGGAATGGGATACCTAACTCCTCCCATGTGAGTTCCCTCCAAGCCCTTAATCATCAAAGAAATCTTTGATCTTGGGATTGTGAAGATCATCTCATGATCCTGCGTCATTGAGAAGACCCTATCTCCATAACATGGAACGATGTACTGGCATTCATCTTTTTTCAGAGTTGAAACGATAATATCAGAGCAATCCAGCCTCCCCGATGAAGAAGAGGAGAGTTTTCCTCCAGAGGTATATAGTCTTGCCTGAATCAACCTCATTATCTGGGCAGAGTTTCCATATATCACAACGATATCTGATTCTTCCATGTACTTTAGAGGAGTTATAAGAACTGCTTTAAACTCTCCAACCTCGAACTTCTCAGTCTCTTTTTCTGTTCTTCTCCCAGCTTTCTTGCTCTCAGTGTACATTTTTTCACAAAGATTGCCTTCAAGATAGTATTCAGTGGGTTTTGAAAAACCTATAACTAGAAATCCAGGAGCACATTGAAGGTCTTTTTTGGTCAAGCCTATGCTCCAGCCATATCTTCTCGCCATTCCAATGGCTTGGCAGGTTGCTATTTTTCTATTCAAATCCCTTCCAGTTTTTACTCTATCTGGGAAATCAGCTCTCTCGAGCATTTTTATTCCGACTGGAAAGGTTTGAGGTTTTACGTATTTCTCCAAGGCTTCAAGCAAATTCATTTCATCACCTTTATAAAACCAATAGTTAACTTTATAAGTTTTTACTCAAAGGCATGTAAAAAAGGGAGGTGAAATCGTGAAACCACAGGCACCCAAACAAGCCACTCTGTTGGCAGCCATAATCCTTTTCGTTTTGGGATTCCTAGGCTTTGTTAGCGGGATTCTGATTCCCTCAGTAGCAGCAGTATGGCTTTTGATAGTTTCCAACGTTTTGCTCATAGCTGGCTGTCTTATTAAGGGAATTTAGTTCTAAAAATCAACTAACTTCCAAGACCCTAAAATCTTTCTTTAGAATGTTGAACTCTCTCTCACTTAGGGTCTTGGGATTTAGAGGCAGAAGGAGCCTTGCGTTTGTGATCATTATCTGGTCGTTTAGGGAGTGTAACATCTTCAAAACTCTCTCGAAGGAGTTCTCGGTTATGAGGTACTCCACCCCTTCTAGGAGTACAACAGAATCCTGAGCTCTTTTTAAAAACTCACTCACTATGTGAGTCATCTTTCCCAAGTCCTGAGAATCTATAGATTCTCTCACTCCGATGTTTGACAACCAGATCATGGGGGTTTTCTTGAGTCCATACCTTCTTTTCAAAACCTTTGGATGCATTCTGCTGACACAAAAGCCCTGTATTCCGTGGGTAACCATATCAACGAAGATCGCAAAGCTTTTCTCCGATCTTTCCTCCAATATGAGATAGCTCTCCATAGAGGAGAGATCGTACTTGAGCTTTGTTGGAAGTCTCTTCTCAATGGTAGGTTCCACAAGGTATCTCATCTTGTCTATGAAGATTGCACTCTGGTTTGCAAACAAAACCAGAGAATCTATGTCCTCTTTTGTTATCTCCCTACCACTCTCCTCGTTGTCCACAGCGATTAATCCCAAAACCTCGTCCTTTGCAAGGAGAGGTATCCATGCAAAGGCTTTTATCTCTCTTCCTATCTGCTTTTTCACCCTTTCATCTTTGAAGGCATCTTTTATGTTTATCGGCTTTTTCTCTCTAAGGCACTGTATTGAGATGTAGCCTTCATCATTCAGTGGAATTGAAACCTTTGCAAGTTCCTGGTAGTTTGAGATGTTAGCCTCACACTCTAAAATCCCTCTCCTCTCGTTCACTAAAAAGAGATAGGCGTTGTCAAATCCAAGTCCTTTGGTGATTCCCTCCAATATCACCTGCAAGCCTCTCTCCCACGAAGTCTCTTCCCTAAGCTTAAAGGAGGTTTCAAGCAGAGCCTCTGTCTTTTTGGTCTTTTTTAGAACCTTTTCCTCAAGCATCTTGGAGTGCTCTTTTTCACTCTCATGAAGTTTTGCATTTTCAATGGCAATGGCAGTCCGAGATGCAAGGGTTTCAAGGAGCCTCTTATCTTCTTCTGAAAAGGCATTAAAATCTTCACTCTCAACATTTAAAACTCCCAATATCTTTTCTCCCACTTTCATGGGAACAGCAAGCTCGGACTTTATGTTTTGGTCTGCCTCAACGTACCTTTTGTCTTTTGAGACATCTGAAACGATTAGTGGTTTTCCCTCTCTTGCAACCCATGTGATTATTCCCCTCTCTCCATAAAGAGGAAACCTCAAATTCTTGAACTTTTCAGGATACCCTTTCTGGATTTTGATGTATATCTCCTCTCTTTCCTCATCCACCAAGGATATGGAGATCAGGTTGAAGTTTAAAACATCATGAACAACATTAAGGGCAGTTTCCAAAACCTCGTCCAAATTCAAAGAGAGAGTCATCTTTCTTGATAAATCATAGATTGCCTCCAACTTTTCCCTCACCTTTTTTTCTTCTGTTACATCTCTTATCACACCCAAAGTGCCAACGATTTCTCCTTTGTCATCTTTTAAAAGGGAGATTGAGGAGTTGGCATAGAGTATCCTGTCACTTGCTTTGATTTCCAACTCATAGTTCCTCAACCTGCCTTTACTGCTTAAAAGTTTCATTATCTTTATGGCTTCCTCCTTTCCTCCAAGATAGTAGTTTGAGACATGCTCTCCAATTATTTTCTCAGATTCATAACCAAAAATCTCTTCCGCCCCTCTTGAGAAGAATGTGATTCTTCCATGCTCATCTGTGGTTACGATGGCATCTATGGTACTTTCAAGAAGACTTTCAAGATAGTCCCTGGTTTTCTTTATCTCTCTCTCCAACTCCTTCTGCTCCGTCATGTTTACCTGAACCGCAGTTGTACCTATGTACTTCCCATTTTCAAACATGGGAGTGGCAGACACTAGGGCTGGAACTTCCCTTCCATCTTTGGCAAGTAAAATGGTTTCATAGGATGAGGAAATTCCTAGAGGTCTCTTGTCAGTTTCTTTTCTCACATGTTCTGCCTCCTTTGGATGAACCACCTCTCTCCAGTGTTTTCCTAAAAGCTCTGTAGCATCAGAATATCCCATCATTTTCACAAGTCTTGGGTTTGCAAAGGTGCAAAAGCCTTCAGAGTCCTCAACCCAGATTCCCTCGTTCATGGTATTTATGATGTTCTCTGAGAACTCCTTCAAATACAAAATCTCATCCTCTCTTTTTTTTCTCTCAGTAATATCCCTGACAATTCCAACCATTGCATAAGGAGAGTCTTCCTTTTTTAATGGAGACATTTTAGCTCCAATATGCAACTCCTCTCCCTTGTAGTTTTTGTAGGAAACTTCAAAGTAAGAACTTCCCTTCTCACAAGCCTCTTCAATTAGAGAAATTATAGATTCTCTTTCAATTGTCTCTCTGAAAATTTCTGAAGTTTTTTTTCCAACTATTTTTTCTGCTTTCAAACCAGTAATTTTTTCCATAGCATAGTTTGCAGTCTTTATCACTCCTTTCATGTCGCACACAAAGATACCATCTCCAGAGTTTTGAATCACACTTTCCATATAGTTTTTTGTATTCCTTATCTCATCCTCTAACTTCTTCCTCTCTCCTATATCTGTGAACACAGATAACACTCCCTTGAAATTTCCGTTTTCAAACAGGGGCGTTGCGGTGACGATTATTGGTATTTTTTTTCCATCCTTTGAAAGGATTGCAGCCTCATACTGGCTTCTAATTCCCTTTGGTCTTTTTTTGGTTTCTTCCTCCATCTTTGGTATAAATTCTTTTGGAACAATTTTTGACCAGCGTTTTCCCACCAACTCTTTCTCAGAATAGGAAAGCATTTCACAAGTTCTTTTGTTGACAAAGGTTATAAGGCCTTTTGAGTTTTCAATTAGAATTCCCTCGTCCATCGTTTGAATTATTTTTTCATTGAATTCCTTCAGCTCCTTTAACCTTTCATAAAATCTTGCATTTTCGATGGCAACCGCAGCCTGTGAGGCCAAAGCCTCAGCCAACTTTTTATCTTCCTCCGCAAAGGAATTCAACCTCTCGCTCTCAAAGTTAAGCACTCCAACTACTTTACCTCTAACCTTTATGGGAACACACAACTCTGATTTTGTTTTGGGATATGCCTTAAAGTATCTTTTATCCTTTCTCACATCAGGAATGAGAAGAGATTTTCCCCTCATTCCCACCCATCCTATGATTCCCTTGCTTCCATCCATTGGAAATCTTTCCTTGGCTGCACTTGGCTTATATCCAATCATAGATGTCACGTACAACTCATTTTCTTTTTCATCTAACAAAAGCAATGCAGAGTTGCTAAATTCAAGGACTTTTTCACTTGCTTTTAGAAGTAAGTTGGATATTTTTTCAAGGTTTAGAGATAGAGACATTTCTCTTGATAAGTCATAGATTGTAGAGAGCTTTTCCTCTGTCCGCTTGCGCTCCGTTATGTCACGGACAATGCCTCGGAACCCGACGGGCTTACCTGTAGAATCACTTATTAGAGATACAGACCCCTCAATAAACCTCCTAGTCCCATCTTTTCTGATAATCTCCCAACCGAATACTTTGGTGGGTTTTCCTGTCCGGTAAATCTTATTAAAGGTTTTATACACGATTTTGGCGGTCTCTCTATCCATATACTGTCGGTTATTCATTCCCATCAATTCATCTTTGGGATATCCAAGAAGCCTGCATAACGAATCATTGAAAAAGGTAAAGTTTCCAGCGATATCAACCTCGTAATAGCCATCCTCGATGTTCTCGAGAATCGTTCGATATTTCTCTTCGTTTCTCTGAAGTGCTTCCTCAGCCTGCTTGCGCTCTGTGATGTCGCGCACAACACTGTGGAAGTGTAATGGCTTGCCTTTGTCATCGTAAACCAACGCGATGTTGATTTCTGCTGGAAATTCTGTGCCATCTTTTCGGCGGAAGGTGCGCTCGTATACTGGCAATGTTTTTCCAGCTAGCAACGCTTTTTTCTTAGCATCTGCATCTTTATATTCGTCTGGTGAGATAAAATCTTTAAACGACCTACCAACTATTTCGTCAATTTTATAGCCCAACATGTCAGCAGCTTGCTGATTGACCTCGAGATGGATGCCTTCCAGGTTGATAATAAACACAGCATCGTTGGTTCGTTCAAAGAGTGCTCGGTAGCGTCGCTTTTCTTCGCGAAGCGCCTCTTCTGTTCGCTTGCGCTCTGTTACATCCCTTGTGGTGGCAATAAAGGCTTTTGGCTTCCCATAAGCATCTTTAATCAAGGCAGTATTTAATTCACCAATAAAGCTAGTTCCATCTTTCCTCAGCAAGGTATATTCCAAATTTCTTAAAAACCCCTCCTTTAAGGTTTTTTTAAGGTTTATCATCGCCTCTTCGTGATTTTCTGGAGCGATAAGTTCAAAAGCACTTTTTCCAATTAACTCCTCAGCTTTCTCGAAACCGTGCACTTCAAGTGTTCGGTTGGATACAAAGGTAATGTTTCCCTTTAAATCAGTTACAGTCACTGCATCTGGCGAAGTTTTCACCAGTGTTCTATACATCTCTTCTGACTCACGCAGTGCCTCCTCCGCCTCCTTGCGCTTAGTGATGTC
>JBHIDS010000032.1:0-15294 GCA_046760205.1 Candidatus Methanofastidiosia archaeon | reverse complement strand
CCAGCCTTCAACCCCCTGATCCTTGGCACTCCTTTAAACAGGACAGAGAGAATTCCTGGGTATCTTTTCAGAAAAGATCGCTTAGATTTGGAAAAGGGGGAGGTTCATCTACTGGATGGAACCTTTCTTTCAAGCTTGAAAGGACTCAGGATATCTTAAGTCAATACCTTCGCTTTCACAACCTCTACCCTTCGAAGTGGGTAGATCTTCTTTGCCTTGTTGAAGGCATCTGATGCCACCTTTGAGAGCACCAGCTCTTGGATGAACTGCTCAAGAGTGAGATTCTTAGCAGCATTTTCTATCGTTTCACAAATAGTCTTCCTCACGCTTCTCTCCTGAATATCTGTTGCTCTCTTGAAGGCAATCCCTGCCACAATCACTCTCAGAGACTTGTCATCCTTAGTTTTGACATCCACTATTCCCTCTATCTTGGTATTTCTCCTTCTTATCTGGGAACGCATGTAGGATCTTGTAATCTCATGGGAGATGAACTCAGTTGAGGCATTGTTCCCTTCAACTTTTGAAACCTTGAAGTTGAGCTTTATGTGACCCTTCTTGAAGTCCCCAGTCAAATCTCTCAAAGAGATTTCAATGGTTCTCCCTATCACTTTCTTGGGGTCATTTGAGGGAGTCTCTCCAATTATCTGTTTTCCAAACATCTTTGGAGCTATGAGGGTGTACCACTGTTTCTGTTTCCAAGGATCTCTCTTTCTAACTTTTCTTGCCATTTTATCACCTTAAAGCCTCGGGCGGGGTTTGAACCCGCGACCTCTCGCTTACCAAGCGAGCGCTATACCTGGCTAAGCCACCGAGGCATTCTTAAAAGGCGTGCTATTTAAATACCACAACCTTTAAAAACCTTTGGAAAGATTTTAGTTAGGGGCCCGTAGCTCAGTATGGCAGAGCACCGGCCTTTTATCCCCCCGAAAGACAGCCGGGTAGCGTGGGTTCAAATCCCATCGGGCCCATAAAATTTCCATGAAAAGCAAAGCTCTTTGGCATTTCTGAGGGCAGTTAGCTCAGTCTGGTAGAGCAGCAGGCTCTTAACCTGCGGGTCAGGGGTTCGAATCCCTTACTGCCCATAAAACCTTCAAAATCCTCACACAAAATCAACCAACCTCAATTGTTTCACCTGCTCTCGAAAGACTTCATTTATCTCTTCCTCAGTAAGACTTAATCTCTGCTTTACGTAATTTGAAACTTGATACTTTTCGATGAGGCTCTTTGCAATTTTGAGGTACTTCTCCACAGAACCCTTGGACACTGTGAGGACCAGATTTCCTCCACACCAACATCTTCCCCTTAATGGAATCCTTCGAAACTTTCTGTTACAGTTAGTGCAACGGAATTTCTGTTTTGAGAATGAATGTAGGTTTCCAATAAGGTCTGGGAGGAAGTGAGCGTTGATGAGCCTCTCTGCAGCGTCGTCCATGTTTACCGCTCTCACCTTTCTCGCCACCTCAAACTGGGCGTTTATCTTCTCAAGCATAGTTCTCAACGTTTTATATGCACTTATCACTGGAGCTTTTGCTATATCTTGGGTTTGGTGGGTGAACCTAAAGTTATCAAAAAGGTTCTCTGTGGAAAGCCTGTCCCCTGCAGTTTCGATGTTGGCATTTTGAGGAGAAAGAAAAGAACTCTCATAGATCTCTATTGGATAGGAATCTGCTATGTCAAGATCGTGAGCCTCCTTGTCCAACTCCCATGGGTTGATCTTGGTGGATAGAACCAAAGGAGCATCCATCTTCCCACCCCTCTTTTCTGGAAGGTAGTACCTTGAAAAGTTCAAAAGTGCATCTAAAGCTAGGATTACAGAGTCCTCGTCCCCATCGCAGTTCCTTCTCTTGGCAGCATGAAAGAAGGGATGAGCATAACCTACCCTGGCTTTTGTAAAACCAATGATTCTTCCAAGGATGCCTGCCGAGGTATGGGGAGCAAGCCCGATTACAAGGTGCCCCACAAGCTCTTCTGCAGATGAGAGGTTGTAGAAGCTCTCAAGTCCATAGAATCTCTCAAGGAGCTCATCTATGAATTTGGAAACTCTAAAGAGGTAATCTGCTCCATTCTCAGAGATGAGAATGTCCTGCACTCTTAGTTCAACTATCTGGTTCTCTCTCTTTAAGGGATTTCCCAGGTAGTCCTCTTCGTATCCCAATTCTCTCAATTTCTCAACTGGAACTCCAATCTCTTCAGGTTTGAAATGGGTAAGAGGCAAGTCAGTGGCATCGAACCTTATTGTGCCATCCTTGAAAACAAAAAGAGTATGCTTTGCTCTTAGGATTCCCTTTGAAAGTGCTTCTGGGAATTTGTACCCAGAGGTCATTCCAATCACTCCCTTCACATCTTTCAAGGTTTTGAAATCTCTGTAAACCTCAGATGCAATCTCAAATTCTCTTTTAAGATCCATACTTTTTTTTGAATAGATGTTCAGGAGAGAGTTGCACCTTGGACAGCGGTCTGAGGTTATCTCAGAACTTTTAAAGTCACATCTCTCGCTGGAGCAGGTTTTATAGAGCTTTGTTATGCTCCCACACTTTGAACATTTTCTCTTGAAAGCTTTTTCTCCACATTTGGGACAGGAAAGGTTCACAAGCTCTACCCCTATCTCTCCCTCAGAAGCCTTAGGAATGGATCTCGTTCTTCCTCCCCACTTTCCAACAGGAAATAGAGTATGGACTGGGGGAGACATTGCCCTGTACTTCGCCTTCTCTGGTCTTCCCATCCTTGCTCCCACGGTATAGGTACATTTGTTTCTTATTGGAAATCCTGCCATTTGAGATAGGTTTTCAAAGATGGATAATCCTTCAGAGTATCTCTTTTTATCGAGGCATTCAAAAAAGCTTAGAGAATTCACAACTATCCCATCATCCTCGAGATGATGAGGAACACATATCTTTTCAAGGATTGCCTTGACATCCTCGGAAAAACTCTCGAAATCCCAATCCAAAAGTCTTAAAAGCTCACTCTTTTCAAGATAGTTCCAGAAGTGAGTGTATTTTGGATGGAGGGGTACTTTGTATTTTCTCGAGAGTGCTATTGCCTTTCTCTCTGAAACCTTGAACGGGTCGATTTTGAGCCTAGAAACCTTTTCAAGGTCCTTCAACCACCACTCCTCCACATAGGATGAAGGTAGAAGCCTGTGGTTGTTTTGGAGAAAGTCTCCAAAGGAGATGAGGGCATCACCTAGAAACAGAATCTCATCTATCTCCTCTCGGATTTTCAGAGTTTCATCATAGTCCTCACACCTCAAAACGGCACCATTTCGTAATTTCACAATAGGTCCTTCTATGCTGTCCACAGGAGCCACCACGGTAGCCTTCCCAGGTCTTTCTATCTTCAGCTGAGTTCCCACTGCGAGAAAATCATCCAAACACAACATGGTGCAGGGATGAATCCCCCATGCCCCAAAACCAGTGTTTCTCGACTTTCCAAGCCTTATCCTAAATCCTCCCTGTGCCATGGGATAGGAGAGAATAGGTCTTCCTGCTATGACGTCTTTTAAGTACTTCCAATTCTCAGAGATTCTCTCCTCCCTCTCCCTTCTGTGCAGCTTTTCAAGAAACTCCCAGCCCTCAATCCCAAACTCCCCTACAAGTTTGAACATCTTCTTGTTCTTTTGGATAACTCCCTCTGAAAGGGCAAGCACCGCTCCCCCTCTAACCCTGTTGGTCTCTATCCTTCTCAGGTCTCTGTATCCTGAGACCTCTTCCTTCTCTGTGCTCTCTCCTGTTATTTCTACGGGTAAGTTGCTCAAGGTGAATCTTATTTCAGATGGCATTGGACGGTACTGAAGTCTCGTTATCTTGTTGTAAAGATCCACCTCTTCCACAAATCTCTCAATCTCTTCTGGCGTAATCCTGTACCTGTCGAGATGGAGTTTTTGCCTCGTGTAGTCTCCAAGGAGCACTGCAAGGGCTGCAGCAGTTCCGCCAGCAGAACGAATTGGTCCTGCAAAGTAGATAGCCAGATAGTTGGTGGCATCGAGGTTCTGCTTTATCTCAATCTTTGCTATTCCCTCAAGAGGAGCTGCCACAAGACCCTCTGTGAGAATAGCAAGCCCAGCTCGTAGGCACTGATCCACAAGCCTTATTCCATCAATCCTTCCAAACCTATTCTCAACGATGTCATCTATGATTTTCAGAGAGAGGGATTCTCTTGAAATTTCCTCCTTCTCTAGTTCATGAATCCTTTGAGCAACCCCCCTTGGTCCCACAAGCATCTCCACCCTTTCTGCCATGTCGGAAGCCCTGAAAATCTCCACCTTCAAGTCAGGATCATTTCCCTTTACTCTCGCATCTCTTGCAATCTCGTATAGCTTTAAAAGGTTGCTCTCAAGTGAATCAAAGTAATCCTCGTAAGACATCATATGAGAATGAAGGTAAAGCTTAAAAGCTTTGTTGTGAACTCATCGAGGTTAAGGTGATCCGATGAAGGAGTTGATAGAATTCACAGATACAGAGCTTCTAAGAAAGTGTAGAAGTGCTGCAAGAGAGATTTTAAAGGTTTTGGATGAGATGGAACTTGAGGTTTTAGCAGAGGATATGAAGGCAAAGAGAAGTGCCATGCTCTTGACGGTAGCGTGCAACGTCTTAGGTGCAAAGGATGCTCTTGAGAGCTATCAGAAGCTCTTTGGGTAAGGTTTGCTTTCATGTATGGCCAGTTTTTAGCCCTCTTTGCATCTTTCATGTGGGCAAGTTCCTCCATACTCTACAAGAAGGCTCTATTCAAATTTTCCCCTTCCGCCCTAAACACCATAAGACCTCTGACTGCCCTGTTATTTCTCTCTGTGATTTTGATATATGAAGAGGAGTTTTTGAACCTCTTTTCCCACTCTCAGAAAACCTATCTTCTAACCTTTCTCACTGCCATTTTTGGGCTTTTGCTTGGGGATTTCTTCTATCTCTCAAGTGTAAAGCTCATTGGGGTTTCAAGAGCCCTTCCAATAGCATCCATCACTCCACTGATAGTAGCTCTAATTTCTCACTTCTACCTTAAGGAAATCATAACCTTAAACCTCATACTTGGAACCCTTCTAATACTTTTTGGAATCTATCTCATAACTGAGGAGAATGAAAAGCAAGAAGAAATGAAAAGGGGCGTGGTATTTGCATTTCTTGCAGCTCTCTCTTGGGCAATCTATGTCGTTGTATCAAAGGTTGCCCTTGAAGAGATTCGTCCCATAGCTTTCAACACCATAAGAATGTTCTTCTTTTCCTCTCTCATGGTCTCTCATACCTTCTTCATAAAGAAAAGAAGGCTTTCCTCCTTCAGAGAAAAGGTGCTTTTGTGGGCTGTGCTGGGTGCCATCATAGATTTGGGAATAGGAACTGTGGCTATGTTTAAAGCTCTAAGATTGATAGAGGCTTCAAAGGCAGCACCATTTGCAGCCACCACACCTATTTTTGCAACAATCCTTGCAATAATCTTCACAGATGAGAGGATAACGAAAAGGATCGTTCTTGGGGTTTTATCGACTACTTTGGGCATCATCTTGGTGATTTCAACCTAGCCTCCAAAATTCATTATGGTGGTGTTGTGGTTTTTTAGGTTGAAAATTGGAATCTTTGCAGGTGTTGGGTTGATGTTTCTCATCTTTTGGTACTGGGATTGCTTCATCCAGCACCCTGCATTTATCAAGGTGGTGCCCCTGTAGTTTGAGTGTCCTGTGACATGGATGTGTCCTGTGACAAAGAGGTCTGGGACATCTTCTATCAAAAGATGATCCTTTGGAAGGGGAACTATGGGATTTGTTCCATAGATTGGAGAGAGGTGCCTCTTTCTCAAGAGCAACTCCATTATCTTTGGGGCTCTCTCGAAACTCAAGCCAAACTTGGAGGAGGTCTCTATGAGGCTTGCTCCATGGTAGATCAAAATCCTCACAGAGTGCAAATCTACCACACTGGGATTTCCAAGCATCATCACGTTTTCAAGTTCATAAAGAGATTTGGCATATACTTCAGAGATTGGCAACTGAGGCTCTGCAATCCTTACAGCATCGTGGTTGCCTGGCACAATAAGGATTTTGATTCTCTTTGGTACCAAAGATAAAAGCTCTGCAGTCTTTTCGTACTGTTCAATGAGGTCATCTATGTCAAGCTCTTCTCTTTGGTTTGGATAGATTCCAATGCCATCTGCTATGTCTCCTGCTATTATGAGATACTTTACAGTGGATGCAAGCTCCATCTGTTTTTCGTACTTCAGGTTCAGCCACCTTATGAATCTCAGAAAAGCCTTCTCGAGAAACATCTTAGAACCTACATGAAGGTCTGAGAGCAGTGCAACTGAGATATTTTCTCTGCTCTTGTTCAAACTCCTTCCTATGGGAATGTCTGGAAACTCTACAGCGTTTGCAAAGATGATAGATTCTCCCATCACTCCTTCCACCCCAATAACCTCGTCCTCCACAATGTATCTTGCAAGCTCAAACAATTTCTTCCACCTATTGTGAACCAGAACCTTTATAAACTCCCCCCTGTCCTCTATGGTTAAAATCACGTTGTTGTTTGAGGTCACTCTCTTCTCTGTAACAATCCCTACTGTTTTTACTTTCTCCCTCTTTCTTCTCTTCAAAACTGTGGGGATGGTGGAAAAGTCTCTCATGGAGGGCTTCATTCTAAAGATTCTGCTCAATCTCTCAAACCTATCTTGAAAAAGCTCTAGAAAATCCTGAAATTTCCCTTCAGAATACTGGTCAGAGACATTTCTAACTATCTCAATCTCAGCCTCTATTCTTCTTGGTTTTGGTCTCTTTCTCTTTAAAAACTTGTCTAAGGGCAGCTTTTCAGCCTTGAACTCAAATTTTCTCCTTTCCTCAATTCTTGGAAAGAAAAAATCTTCCACAATCTCTCTTGAGACAAAAACCATTTTTCTATCTTTCAAATAATTTATGAATCTATCATATCCACTCTGGGTAACCAAAAGCTCCAAGGCATCCTTTTCAAGAATGAAACCCTTTTTCAAAAACTTCTCATTCACCTTCTCAAAGGTTGACTCGGCCTCAAGCATTCTTTGAAGTTAAAAGAAAAGGTTATAAGGCTTGTGATTTTCCACTTTCTGGTCAAAGGGCAAACCTTTAAATATCTTCTTCTCTCTTTGAAAATAGGTTGATGTCTTAAGATGGGACCATGGCTTAGATTGTAAGAGCGTTCGTCTGATAACTGGGAGGTCTCAAGTTCAAATCTCGACAGGTCCATTATGAAGGGGGCTTTGCCCCTTTCAAAACGCCTCCCCTCTAATTTTTTCTCTCTTAAGGCTCTTCCTTTATTTTGAGAATCTTTCCTACTTTATGTAATCCCCCTCAAAGACAGTGATTCCCTCGTTAGAGATGTCCATGCTCTTTATCTTTTCTGAGTGGCGGACTCCTCTCATCTTCCTTACTTCTATCCCCCTGTTTCTGGAACTTCCTACTCTGCTGTAGTACAGGATTATGATTCCATGGGAGATGTAGGCAACCTGCCCATAGTCTGATGCCTCGAGCCTATCGTCTGAGCCTTCTGAGATCAAAAAACAAGTACAATCCAGTTCGTTCAAAAGCCTTGAGAGTGTCAAAAGATTCTGTCTCTCCTCAATGGAGGTATTTGCAGAGATAGAAGGAAGAGAGTCTATCACGATTCTCTTTGCTTTAATCTCCTCTGTATCCTTTTGGATCCTATCGATGAGCAAAAACATGTCTGACTCAGACTCTCTAGGCATTATGGAAGAGGTGGTGATTCTCAACATGTCTTGCTTGCAAAGGCTCTCAAGGTCCCATCCGAATTCCTTGTAATTCTCATAGAGATCTTCGAGACTTTCCTCTAATGATACCAAGATTCCAGGTTCTTGAAACTTGGTGATACCACGATAAAGGAATTCAACTCCCAAGGTGCTCTTCCCAGTGCCCGTGGCACCCACAATGAGCACAGTTCTGCTTTTTGGAATTCCGCCTCCAAGCATGTTGTCAAGGCCTACAATCCCAGTTTTTACCTTTTCCATTCAACCACCTCATTTAGTACTTCTCCAGAACTTCCAAACTCAGATCAAAGTCTCTGACGAGGGAGAATACGAGCATCGGATAGGTGTAGATCCATGCATTGTAAACATCGAAGGAAAACTTACTCTTTTTCTCTTCAGGAGAAACACTCAAAGCCTTCACCTCGTCCTGGATTATTAAATCTATCCCATTGTAATCAGCATAGTGATACAAACTCACTTCATTGAGATTTGAGAGTTCTTTGTAATCCTTAAGATTCAGGTAAGTCGGAGCCCTTACCACTAGTTGCACCTGTTTTTCTCCATCGTAGGCTTCTTCAAAGACTTTAAAGAATTTCTTAGGATTCTTGGTGGTGCACCTCAAGATTTTGGCAGCATCTATCATCTCTTTTAAGATTGAAATCACATTTAGGGAACCTGTTACTTTCCAAAACTCTTTTTCTGAGATCAACATCTTAGACTCGTCTCCAACACTATTCTCATATAGAGGTTGAAGCTCTGAAACCATATCCTTCATCAGTCTTCTTCTCTGGGAATCTGCTCTCTCCATCTCTTCCTTGAGTAGCTCTATCCTCTTTTTCAAAGCCAATTTTGGGGCGATTGGGACATACATCCTCGGCTTCCCATAGGAGAGGATGATGAATCCTGCTCTCTCTAAGGACTGGAGTACCTGATAAATCTTGGTGTACGGAATCCTTGTGAGACTCGAGAGAGACTTTGCCTGTACCTTTCCTTCCTCAAGAAGTGCGAGATAGGTCTTAATCTCGTACTCTCCAAGACCAAACTCTTTGAGAGAATTTAGGATGTCTTCAAACTCCATTTTTTCCCTCCACTTTTTATCTTTCTGCTTTGTTCTCTTGATAATCAAAATTAACAAGGGATATGAACAATTTTTTTCGTTATTTAAATACATTTACTATCCTTAATACTTATAAGCTTTTCTTAACTTCATTATAAAAATATTTTTTATTTTAACTGGAAAGTTAGAAATACCAACCTTTTTAAATATCCTTTTATATTGGATTTATGGTAAAGCCCAAGACCCCTAGAGGAATGAGGGACTTCAAACCACAAGATGTTTACTTTAGACAGTGGGTAATCCAAACTCTGAAAGAGATCTTTGAAAGGCACAGTTTTCAGCCCATAGAGACTCCAGCAATAGAGTTGAAGGAAGTGCTTTTAAAAAAGTATGGGGAGGAGGAGAGGTTGATATTCTCCATAGAAAAGGAGGGGAAGGAGGATTTGGCATTGAGATACGATCTCACCGTTCCTCTGGCAAGATTCATAACTTTGAATCCTGATGTTTCCTTTCCTTTCAAGAGGTACCACATTGGAAAGTGCTGGAGGAGGGAGAATCCCAAGTATGGACGTTATCGGGAGTTCTATCAGTGTGATGTTGACATAGTTGGGTGTGAGAGTGTTCTTGCAGATGCAGAGATCATCTCGATCATAGTAGAGGCTCTAGAAGCCTTTGGATTTGAGGAGTTTCGGGTGAGGATAAACAACAGGAAGTTGCTCAAAGCTATGATGAGGTATGCAGGAGTTTTGGAGGATAAGGTTGTGTCTGCAATCACAGCTTGCGACAAGCTTTCAAAGCTTGGTTTTAATGGGGTAAGACGAGAACTCATGGAGAGGGGAATATCTCAAAAATCTATAGAGAAGATATTCAAGGTTATGGGTATAGGAGGAGAAAATTTCAAAATCCTTGAGAAGTTTGAAATTCTAATAGAGGATGATTCAGAGGGAGTTGAGGGAATCCTCGAGTTGAGAGAACTCTTGAATTATTTGAAGGCTTTAGGAGTAGATGAGAGATTCTTGAGAGTGGATATGAGTCTTGCAAGAGCCCTTGATTACTACACAGGACCAATCTATGAGACATATGTCACAAAGCCAAAGATTGGAAGCCTCACTGGAGGGGGACGCTACGATGAGTTACTCTCGATGTTCTCAAAGAAAAAAGTTCCAGCAACTGGCACCACCATCGGAATGGAGAGGATAATAGATGTTTTGAAGAAAAAGGATTTTGGGAAGGTAAAAACCCTGCCTCGAGTGCTCATCACCTACACAGAAAGAGAGATGCTTTCAAAAGCTTGTGAGATTGCAAGAGATTTGTGGGAGAGACAAATTGATGTAGAACTCTATATAAATCCCTTAAAGAAGTTAAGAAAACAGTTTGAGTATGCCAATAAGAGGGGTATAGAAAGAGTTATCGTCGTTGGTCCAAGAGACCTTGAGAAAAACCAGGTTACCTTGAGAGAGATGGTTTCTGGAAAAGAGAGAAAGCTTGAGCTTGAAAAGCTTTACGATCTTCTAAAGCACAACTTTAATTGACTTTTTTGTTTTTCAAAAATATTATTAACCGAAAGGTTTATATAGGATTAGTTATCTATATTGATTATCAATATTCTCTTGATGGTGGTAAAAGTGAGATATAAAAACTCTCAAAGAATTGTAGGAGTTTTGAAAGTATTTATTTTTTTAGTTTTTTTAGGTTCATTTGCGAAATCCAGTACAGAAGAACCCTTTTTAATAGTTGTAATCTTTGCACATGCAGAGGATGTTCAGACGATCCCACTCAACATTTCAATTCTTGAAGTTTATGAAAATTTTGTCTTGGCAAAGGTAACTCAAAACCAATACTCTTTGCTCCTTCAAATGGGATTTGAAATCGATCCATTGTTGAATAGAACGCTTGTAAATGTCAATAGGTTCACCTTTGATACAACTGAAGGAGAACCTGAAATTCCATCAAACCTGAAGATAGCAGAGTACTCTCCAGGAGAGGAGGGTTATTATATAGTACAATTCTATGGACCGATCAAGGATCAATGGTTAGAAACCCTCGAAAGCTTAGGTGGAGAATTGATAGGATATATCCCAAATTTTGCATACTTGGTGAGAATGCAAACCGATGTCAAAGAGGCTATAGAAGATTTTTCTTTCGTTGAGTGGATAGGGATATATCATCCTGCTTACAAGTTGAGTAAAACCTTAGAAGGCAAAACTGATACCATACAGGTTATCTTGGAAATAAATGATGTTGGAAATACGGAAGAAACCATAAATAGAATAGAAGAAATGGGGGGTATCATAATAGATAGGTTTCAAGGTAAAACTTCACTTTTCCAATTTACCTATGTAATCTTTTTAATCGATGCCTCAAAAACAGTTGAAATTTCAACCTTAGAAGATGTTCTTCTCCTTGAATACTTCATAAAAGATGAGATTAGAGATGAGGTCTCTGATCAAATCATCGTAGGGAATTACACAGGAGGGATTCCGTTTACAGGGTACAATGCTTTCCTAACAGGAAAGGGCGTTGATGGAACAGGGGTAACAGTTTCAATTGCAGATACTGGAATTGATACAAACGTAAATGCTACACTGCATCAAGACATGAGGGGGAGACTCGTTGCCTTCATAGATTACAGTGGAGGAACGAATCTCACAGATGCAAATGGACATGGAACTCATGTTGCTGGAATCGTTGCAGGCAATGCCACCCTCGGCACCACCGATGGAAATGGATTTTTTTATGGTTTGGGGGTTGCTCCCAATACAAACCTCATTTCTCAAAATTACTGTGATTCTACAGGGCTATGTGGATATACAATCTATTCAACACTTACCCGTGATGCGATCCTAAATGGGGCAGAGATAATAAACAACAGTTGGGGAGGTTCTCCCGGAGCTGGTTATACCTCAAGTTCTGCATTATGGGATTCTTTGGTAAGAGATGGAGACAGTACAACCCCAGCAATAGAACCACTGATTGCGGTATTTTCAGCTGGAAATGATGGCCCAGGTTCATACAGCATAGATCATCCAATAGAAGCAAAAAACATAATTCACGTGGGAGCTTCGGAAAATTATAGATTGGGGTTGAGTGCATCGGTCAGCTGTGGAACTGTGAACGCCGACAACATAGATGACATTCCATGTTTCTCATCAAGAGGTCCTGCAATTGATGGGAGATATTTGCCAGATGTTGTTGCCCCAGGTGCTTGGATAGCCTCTGCCCAGTCTTATTCCGCTCCTCTAGGTGGTCTTTGGGGTTCGATAACAGCTGATTATCAATGGTGTAGTGGGACTTCTCAAGCAGCTCCACACACCTCTGGTGCAGCAGCCCTAATAGTTCAGTGGTGGAGAGCAACTCAGGGAGGAGCAACCCCAAGCCCTGCAATTACAAAAGCTTTACTCATAAATGGAGCAGTTGACATGGGAACTCCTGATATTCCAAACAACAATGAGGGATGGGGACGAATTGATCTGAATAACGTGATCAACAATGGAGAGGCTATGGTGTATTATGATCAGACGAATACATTCTCGCAATCAGGCGAGCAATTTCAAGTTCAGGTGACAGTTCCAAATACATCCTCACCCTTGAAAGTTAGCCTTATTTGGTCAGATGCTCCAGCTTCTGCAGGAGCAAGCCCTGCCTTGGTAAATGATCTCGATCTTGAAGTTTCAGATGGGATAAACACATATTATGGAAATGTTTTCTCAAGTGGTTGGTCTGTAACTGGGGGAAGCTATGATAGATTGAACAATGTAGAGAATGTTTATCTTCAGAGTCCAAGTGGAGCGTTGATATACACCATAACTGTGAGAGGTTTCAACATAAGTGGGGATGGAGTACCTGGAAATGCGGATACAACAGATCAAGACTTTGCACTGGTTTTGTACAATGCAAGCCAAACATTAACGACATCTAGCATCACATCCTTTACAGACTCTACAGGAGTCGATGTTTCAACCTATATTATAGGTGTTGATCAAATATATGTCACAGTAACAGATGGTGATGAAAATACAAATCCAGCATCCCAAGAAATGATTCAGGCAACGATTTCAGATGGAGCAACTGGTGATTCTGAGAGCTTGACTTTGAATGAAACAGGAGTTAACACCGGAATATTTCGAAACACAACAGGCTTAACCTCAAGCTCCAATCCAGTAGGAAACCCTTCAAACAACATCTTGGAAACTCAAAGTGGAAACACAATTCAAGTGGGCTATACAGATGATGACCATCCAGCTGATACAAGCTCAGATACTGCCATCATGATAACTGCAGCTGCAGGTGGTCCTTCAGTACCAACCATATCTGCTCCAGCACCTTCAAGAGTTATATGCAGAATCTCAGAACTCATGAAAGCTGAGAGTTTGAAAAAAGAGGTAGATTCTCTTGAAAAAGAGGCTCGGGAAAAGGGGTACAACCTGAATAAATGCCTTGTGAACTACTACAAAGCCTACTATCTCTTACAAGAAGCTAGGATTTTAAGTGACCATGGTTACTGTGAGAGGGCAAGAGAAAAGGCTTTAGATGCCTTTGAGATATTCCAAGAGATAAAAAAGTGCCTTGATATGTTGGGCGTAAGTGGCTCTGATCAAGGAGGAGAAGAGATTGCAAATTCTAACCTTTTAGAGGAAGAGGTTAGCAAAACTCCAGATGAACCTCTGAAGGAGAACATTTCCTCTACGAGTGAAGAAGAGATTAGGGAAGTTGGGGAGATAAATAGTAAAGAATTTAAAAGGACAGGTTTTTTCAAGGTAATGCTCTTCTCACTTCTTGCAGGCTTTACTCTCACTCTTGGCGACATGATATTAAAACTGAATTCCAAATGGAGATAAAAAGAGACTTTTTTAATCAACGAAAGATATTTAAGGCAGTGTGCATACTCTCTATGTTAAATGATTCCTATCCCAGATAATTAGAGGGGATTAACTTGAACAGGATAATCATAGATGGAGAGAGTCTCAAAATTCAGGAAGTTTTCGAGGTTGCTCTCAACCGCTTCAGAGTCTCTCTCTCAAAAGATGCGAAAGATAGAGTTTTGAAGAATAGATTTGAGCTTGAAGAAATTCTTGAGGGAGGGGAAATCATATATGGTGTTAACACTGGTTTTGGAGAGTTTCTAAAGATAAAGATTTCAAAAGAAGAAACAATGAAACTTCAAGAGAACCTGATACGAAGTCATTCCTTTGGAGTTTCAAAACCTCTTGCAAAGGAGTTTGTGAGAGCTGCCATGCTTTTGCGAGCGAATGCCTTGGCCAAGGGTTTCTCTGGTGTGAGACTTGAAATCATAAAAACCCTCTTGGAGATGCTCAATCGAGGAGTACACCCCATAGTTCCATCCAAGGGCTCTGTGGGAGCCAGTGGAGATTTGCAGCCTTTATCCCACATAGCTTTGGTCATGATGGGTGAGGGAAAGGCTGAGTACAAGGGAGAGGTTTTAGCTGGAATAGAGGCTCTTAAAAGGGCAGGTATTTCTTCACTAACCTTTAGTTTTAAGGAGGGGCTTGCCCTCATCAATGGAACTCAGATTATGACAGGCATTGGAGCTCTTCTTGTTTCAAGGTCTGAGAATCTCTTAAAGAATGCCCAGATTGCCTCTGCAATGAGCTTTGAAGCTCTTAGAGGAAATGAGGAGGCCTTTGATGAGAGAATTCAGGCTCTTAGAAAGCATCCTGGACAGGCAAAGGTTGCAAAAAACATGAAGAGATTGCTTGAAGGAAGAGTGTGTGATACAGAGAACCTTCAGGATGCTTACACCTTGAGATGTATTCCCCAGGTTCTCGGAGCAATCTTTGATACCTTGGAATATGTTGAAAAAATCATAGAAACTGAGATGAACTCTGCCACAGACAATCCCTTGATATTCAAAGGAGATGTGCTCTCAGGTGGTAACTTTCATGGTGAGCCTGTGGCACTTGCCCTAGACTTTTTGGGTATCGCTCTCTCGGAGATTGGGAACTTCTCAGAGAGAAGGATTTCAAGGCTCCTGGATCCTACTCTCAGTGGACTAAAAGCCTCTCTCATAGAAAAGGCAGGTCTAAACAGTGGTCTTATGATCACCCAGTACACTGCTGCAGCCCTTGCATCAGAGAACAAGATCCTCTCTCATCCTGCTTCTGTGGATTCTATTCCAACATCAGCAAATCAAGAGGACCATGTCAGCATGGGGACAACCGCTGCCCTGAAGGCTTTCGAGATACTCAAAAATGTTGAGAGAATAGTTTCAATAGAGTATCTATGTGCAGCCCAGGCTTTAGATTTCCTAAGAAGGACTGAATTTGGAAAAGGGGTGAAGATTGCCTACAAAGTCATAAGAAAGAGAGTGAGAAGAGTTGAGGATGACCGGGTTTTAGTTGGAGATTTGGAGCATATCAAAAAGTTATTGAGAGATGGAAAACTCTCATCTGAGGTTGAGAGAGTTTTGGGAAAATTTGGTTGATGAAAACCACACTTTACAACCAAAACCTTTCCTCCTTGAAGAAAATCTAAAGACGTTCAACGACGATTCTCGAAGTATTTTTTTG
>JBHIDS010000031.1:0-15643 GCA_046760205.1 Candidatus Methanofastidiosia archaeon | reverse complement strand
AAACTGCAAAAGCGATAAGAGATGGATGGATGTATACTGGAGACATTGCAAAGATGGATGAGGATGGTTTCTTCTTCATAGTGGACAGGAAGAAGGACATGATAATCTCATCAGGTTACAACGTTTACCCACGGGATGTGGAGGAAGTACTCTACGAGCATCCCAAGGTGATGGAAGCCTCAGTTATAGGAGTTCCCGATGAGAAGCGAGGAGAAACTGTTAAAGCTTTCATAGTTTTGAAAGAGGGAGAGACTGCAACCCAAGAAGAGATAATAGAGTTCTGCAAGAAGAACCTAGCAGCCTACAAGGTTCCCACGATGGTGGAATTTAAAAAAGAGCTTCCAAAGACCATGGTTGGCAAGATTTTGAGAAGAGAGCTGAGGGAGGAAGAGTCTGAGAAAGCGAAGAAATAGTTTTTTATTTCAATTTTTATTTTATATTTAATTTTCATAAAATATATAATTTTCATATAATGCCTAAATCTTTTTCGTCTTTAATCGAAATTTCAATCGAAAGTTATTTAAATCAAGGGATGTATTAAGTCAATTGTGGAGGTTGAGATATGAAGACATTCCACCTTCCAAGAAAGCTTGAAGAAGACACCCTCGTAAAACTTGATATTTCATACTCAAAGAGAGAATCAGAAAACACTGCCTTTTTGAGAAACCTGGATGAGAATGTTTCAGAGCTTTCACAAAGTCAGAGCTTCTATCTTCTCTCTCAAGACACTGTGTTCCTCGTTGGAGAGGATCTGGTTATCGAGGGTCAAATGGCATATTGTTTTACAAAGAAAGGGGAAGAGATTGTAAAGATGTTAATGGTTGAATTGTCTTAATTTTCATCTCGATTCCCCTTTGATTTTTTTACTTCCTAACAAAAATTTTGTACCTGTCCTCTCCCTTTATCTCTGAGATTATCCTCTTTGTAAAGGTCTTTTGAAGGTCAGGAATTGTGGGAATTCTCTTCTTTATATCCTCAAAGCTTGAAAATTCCTTTTTTCTTCTCTCAAATAGAATATCATTCATGAGTTTTTTTCCAATTCCATCCAGAAGTTCTAACTGGTGAAATCTAATGGTTATGGGCCTTGAAGCGTTGAGAAACTCCACGAATCTCTCTTCGGCGCTCTTCACAATCCCCTCCACCACATAGGAAAGCTCAAACTTGGCTTGAGAGGTGAGTTCCTCATAGGTGAGTCTCTTATTGACGTGGGAGATCTTGTCTCTCAATCCCTTTCCTATGTAGCACCTCTCATTCACCGAAAGGTCTGTCTTTGGAATTACCTCTAAGAGAGAGAAGTGAGTCTCCCCGATTATCTGGGCTATGGGCTTTCTCTTGAAGGACTTACCACTCGTTGGATAGCCTGAAGAAAGATATTCTAAAACCCTTGCATATTCCTCATAAGTTTTCACCATGAAATCACGAAACTCACTTTCTGTACTTCGAAATCGCTCCTGCTATCTGAGAAACCAAATCCCCATCCAGGACGAATCTTTCCTTTGAAAATAGAAGTTTGATCTCTTCCCCATCTACAGGCATTAAATCCACGAGTCTTACAGCAAGGTCCTCTCTCAATCCCAGAGATAAAAGCTCTTTCAATAGATCCTGACTCTTTTTGAACTTGAGCTTAGAGAATTGCTTGGTATGCTCTAGAACTATGTTCTGTTCGTAGATCATCTCCTTTACCTTTTTTCTCTTGCTCAAAAGCATGTGCACCTCTGCAAGGGTGACAAATCTCTCACTCAAAACCTTCTTTCCAATCATTTCAACCTCTCTGTCCTTTAAGGTGTTCTGGTCTTGAGATTACTCTCTTCAGCTTTCCTCCATCTCTAATTTCAACTAGATAGGAGTTTCCCCTTCTCTCCAAGACCTTTCCAGTCAATCCATGGAACTTGGGATGAGGCATTCCCTTGTGTATTGAGGGTTCTATCACTATAGAAACCCTCTCCCCTACTTTGAAATCCGAAAGGATTCTTGAAAGAGAAATCATCCCTCTTGCTCTCGTTCTCTTTCTTAGTTTGCCTCTGGTTTTACTCCGAAAGCCCTTGGATCTTTCCATAACCAAACTTTCCACTTCTCATTTATAAAGCTTTCTAATCCCTTTCTTCTCTCATAATAGCCAAAACACTCTCCCCAGCCTTTACATGCTCTCCCTCTAAAACCAAAATTTCTTGCCTCGCAGGAAGTACAAGAACAACCTGAGATGAAAAGACAATCCTTCCAATTCTCTCCCCTTTTTCAACTCTATCTCCCACTTTGAGATAGCACTGGATTCTTCTAGCAAGAATTCCAGCCACCTGAATTACCACCACCCTATCCTCTCCCTCAATTAGGATCAGATTTCTCTCGTTTTCTGCATATACTGGTCTCTTTGCAGGGAAGAACTTGCCTTTCTTGTAGATTATTTTCAAAATCTTTCCAGAGATAGGGGCTCTGTTTACGTGAACATCAAGGGGGCTCATAAAGATTGAGATTAGAGTTGAGTCCTCTTTGATGAGATTCTTGAGCTCTCTCAAGAAAATTTTTTTTCCCCTCTTCTCAATGACTGGGATATTTTTCATCTTTATCTTGGAAATTTCTATCACTCTTCCATCTGCAGGGGATACCACACCCTTTTTTGGAATTTCTCTCTCAGGATCTCTGTAGAAGTAGATGAGAAAAAGCCCAAAGAAAAGCAAAAATCCTGCAAGAAGATGTAAAACACTCATGATGAGAGTATGCAAGCTCTTTTAAAAGCTTTCTGAGTAAGATTTATAAGTCATTTGCGAAGTCAGAGCATGGGAACCTTGATCATAGCAGAGAAACCCAAGGTTGCAAAGAGAATTGCAAGCTCTCTTGGAACTCCAAAGAGGAAAAAATTAAAAGATGTTTACTATTACACTCTTGGAGAGCTTGTGGTTGCATCTACAGTTGGGCATCTCTACACTTTAAGGCAAAGGGAGGGAAAATCCTATCCCGTCTTTGATTTGGAGTGGGTTGAAACTTCCAAGGTTTCCACAGAGAGCGAGTACCTTAAAAAGTATATTTCAACCTTAAAAAAACTCTCTGAAAATGTAGATTTGGTGATAAACGCCTGTGACTACGATGTTGAGGGAGCTGTCATAGGGTACAACGCCATAAGATTCACCTGTAGATTTGATCCTCAAAAAGCAAAGAGAATGAAGTTTTCCATCCTGACTTCGGAGGAGATCAAGAAAGCTTTTGAGAATCTTGAGGATTTGAACTTTGGGATGATAGATGCAGGGCTTGCAAGGCACGAGATGGATTGGATATGGGGGGTGAATACCTCAAGGGCTCTCACCTCTTCTCTCAAGAGAGCTTCAGGTTGGTACAAGATTTTATCTGCAGGCAGAGTTCAGACTCCCACTTTGAAGTTTTTGATGGAGAGAGAACTTGAGATCAGAAACTTTGTTCCAGAGACCTACTGGATTTTGCAGATTTTCTTTGAAAAAGATGGAATTTCTGTGGTGGCAGAGTACCCCGAGAGAATCTTTGAAAAAAAGAGAGCAGAGAGAATCTATAACGAGTGTCTAGGAAAGGATGGCATCGTTAAAGATATCGAAAGAAAGGTTAAGAAAGTACCTCCTCCGGTGCCCTTTGATCTTGGAACTTTACAGAGAGAGGCTTTCAAGGCCTTCTCCTTTGCACCAAGGAGAACTCAAAAGATTTCCCAAGAACTCTATGAGTCTGGGCTGATTTCCTATCCTAGAACAGCCTCCCAGAAGCTTCCACCCTCCCTTGGATTTGAAAAAATCCTTGAGAATATTTCTAAAAATCCCAGATATCGTCAGTTTGCAAAAGAGATTCTAAAAACCCCACTTCAGCCCTCAGAGGGAAAAAAGACAGATCCTGCCCATCCTGCAATCTACCCTACAGGAGAGTTTTGGGGAAAGCTCACAAAAGACCAAGAAAAACTCTACGATCTCGTTGTATTAAGATTCTTTTCAGTTTTTGCAGAGCCTTGTGTTCAAGAAAGTGTAAAGCTTTTAATAGAGGTTGAGGGCAATCCCTTCATCGCCAAGGGGCTTAAAACATTGAAGGAGGGCTTTAAAAGGTACTACAAGAGATATCTCAAAGAGAAGGAAATTCATCTCCCAGAATTCGAGATTGGAGAGAGGATAAAGATAGATGATCTGAAGATGCCTCAAAAGCAAACGAAGCCTCCTCCAAGGTACAATCCTTCCTCCGTTATAAAAAAGATGGAAAATCTTGAAATAGGCACCAAAGCCACCAGAGCCTCAATTCTCGACATCTTGTATCAGAGAGGATACATTAGAGGAAGAAAGATAATGGTGACCAAACTGGGTGAGAAACTCATTGAGGCTTTGAATCTCTACTGTCGGGAGATAGTCTCTGCAGAGCTCACTAAACACTTTGAGGATGAGATGAGGGAAATAAGGGAATACAAAAAATCTCGAGAGGAAGTCTTGAAAGAGGCAAGAGCTCAACTTGAGGAAATCTTTTCAAAGTTCAAAAATTCAGAGTATGAGATTGGAAAGATTGTGCAAAAAGGTTTTTTGGAGGAGAACGCAGTTGGAGTTTGTCCTGAGTGTGGTGAAAATCTTTTAATAAGGTATGCAAAGCGTAACAAATCTTACTTCATAGGGTGTAGAGGTTATCCCGAGTGTAGGAACACCTATTCACTTCCTAAGGGAAAACCAGTTTTTGAAGGAAAGTTTTGCGATGTATGCAACCTCCCCATGGTGAGGATTTCAAGAAGAGAGGTTTGCATAAATCCAAAGTGTCCAAAACTAGCAAAGTCAGAGGTTCTCGGGAAGTGTGCCCAATGTGGAGGAGATTTGAGGATAATTCGCTCAAGAAGTTCTGGAAAGAGATTTGTGGGATGCTCCAACTATCCTAGGTGCAAAAACACCTTTCCAATACCTCAGAGAGGAAAGCTTACTCCGATGGGAGAGTGTGATGCATGCGGCGCTCCAGTTGTTGAGACTGGAAGTTCAAAATTTTGTATAAACCCAAACTGCAAAAAGAACGTAAAATCACAGATGGTTTTTGGAAGATGTCCAAAGTGTGGGGGAGATTTGAAAAAGATGTATTCCAAGAAGTTTAAAAGAGAGTTTGTGGGCTGCACAGGTTTTCCAAAATGCAAAAATGCCTTCTCTCTTCCAAAAGGCAAGGTTGAACCCACAGATGAGGTTTGCAGGTGTGGGCTTCCCCTCCTCCTAATCGATGGGGTTTTGCGGTGTTTGGATTCGGAGTGTGAGGAGGGTTGAGTAATTTGGTGGGGTTAGGTATATGGGGGTGACAGTGTCGGATATGAATGAGTTATACAACATTTCATAATGTTAATTGAGGTGAAATTTTGATATATGAAAATATACCACATAATTGGAAGAATTTACAAAAAAAAGTTGGTTCCATTTTTCAAACTTTAGGATTTGAAGTTGAGATTGAAAAAATAATAGAAACAGCAAGAGAATCTGTCGAAATAGATGTATATGCAAAAGATGCAAGTCAAACTCCTAATATCATTTATTTATGTGAATGTAAACATTGGAACACAAAAGTACCAAAAAGTATTGTACTTTCATTTCGTACTATTGTTAATGATTATGGATGCAATGTAGGATACATTATTTCAAAAAAAGGTTTTCAAAAAGGAGCATATGAATGTATAAAAAACACAAATATTGAATTACTAGATTGGTTTTCTTTTCAAAAAAGATATGGGGAAAGATGGTTTATTGCAAAAGCACATAGCTTTTATAAAAAATTTTTAAAGATTATTGATTATACGGAACCTATAAATGCAGGAATATATAAAAAAAACCTTCAATTAAATGAATATAAAAAAAGAGAATTTTATAAATTACAAAAGAAATATGAAACATTGGGATTTTTATTAGCAACCTTTTGTGTTCCTGAATTTATAAAATACGATTTGCCTATAAAATATATAAGATATTATGATGAAGATGAAAAAGAAATTATTTCGTTTAATGATTTTGAAAATTTTTTCAATACATTAGAATATGATTGTAATCAAGGACTAGAAAAATTTAATAAAATTTTTAATGAAATCTAATATTACTTTGAAACGTCGTATAATCTGGTACATCTGGCTCACTAACGTTCGCCCAAATTTTGCTTCACTTCACTATCTTCAATTCCGCAAAACTTCAGATATACCAAAAACGTTATATACCATTGTCGATTTAAAGGCAAACTCTTAAATAAGCATAAAAAGATAAAGAACTATGCTTGAAGCAAATAAAAAAGCAGCCGCAAAATTCGGCATAGACCTTGAACTCATAGAGAAAGAAACTAATGCCCTAAAAAATATTGAGATTTTAGGGAATGACCTAACTTTTATCGGTGTAAGAGAATTTGAGAGGACAAAACATGTCCATAGGTTACATCCGTACCTTGGCAAATTTATTCCTCAACTTGTAGAAGTATTTCTGCAAAAATATTTCAAAAAGAGAAATACAATTCTCGATCCTTTCTCAGGCTCTGGAACAACTTTAGTAGAAGCAAATGTATTAGGTATGAACTCCATAGGAATAGAATTGTCTCCTTTCAATGTATTGATTCAAAAAGTTAAGACTCAAAAATATGATGTACTAAGGGTTGAAAAAGAAATCAAAGATGCACTAAGGAGATTAAAAACATTTAGTAAACAGTTTACAATGGTTGGGCAAACTTTATTATTTAGTGAGGGAATAAAAAGATTTGAGACCGATAGTGAATACCTGAAAAAATGGTTTTCTGATAGAGCATTACAAGAGATTTTATTTTATCGGAGCATAATCAAGGATTATGAGAATCAAGATATTTTGAAAATTATTCTTTCAAGATCTACTCGTTCAGCAAGACTCATTCCTCACTATGATTTAGCACGCCCTAAGAAACCAGTGAGAGAAACATACTGGTGTATAAAACACAAAAGACATTGCACACCGATTGATGAGACTTTGAAGTTTATCAATCGTTATAGTTGGGACACAATAAAAAGGCTAAAAGAGTTTGACAGATTAAGAACTGACGCTTTTATCAAAGTTTTTCAAGGGGATGCAAGAATAATAAAATTACCAGATGACTTGAAGATCGATGGTATATTTACTTCACCTCCTTATGTTGGTGTTATTGACTATCACGAACAACACAGATATGCCTACGAACTCTTTAACTTCCCAAGACAGGATGAATTGGAGATAGGACCAGCCACTAAAGGGCAGAACAGGAATGCCAAAAAAGATTATGTTCAAGGAATAGCAGATGTCTTTAGAAATGTTTCTAAAAATCTGATTGATAAGGCATTAATTTTTATTGTAGCAAATGATAAGTTTAATTTATATCCTGATATAGGTAAACAATGTGGATTTGAACTGATAGATGTATTTCATAGACCCGTCTTGATGAGAACCGAGAGAGATACTAATAAATATTTTGAATCCATATTTTATTTCAAAAAGAGGAGAAAAATATGAGTTTATCGTCAAAGACGAAAGATGAAATAGCCGAACTTCTTACCACAACAGTGCGAGAAAAATTAAGAACATATCACCCTGAAACAGTATATAAGCCTTTCCATCATAGATTGCTTGGTAAAGATCGATATGCAATGTTTTCTTTTATTCAATCAATGAACACTACTTTTGGTATATTTATCTGGGAACAAGTTGCGGTAATTTTAGCTAAAGGTACTGACAATTATGCTGAGAGACAACACAAATTACTTGGTGAAATAGACGAAGAAACAGAAAAACTCATTAGCAAAATTCACTACAGGTTAAGGAAAGGCGAGATTACTGCGAATAAAATGAATGAGGTTGAGGAGATCAGAAGGAGAATAAAGAAAGGACAAGCTAAACTTGATCCTGATTCAGTAGTTGATTTATTGGTGCGAATAAGAGGCGATGAGAATTATTTTGACATAACAAGTTCAAAACCAAACATAAAGGAGTTTGCAGCATTGAAACTGAAACTTCTGAGATAGACAGCACTACGGCTCAGTCAAGACAGAAATATTAACATCTTTACAAGACTTGCCATTCCTTACAATCCTTATCATCCTGAATCCTATGAACGGTGGACTTTGAAGGGGCTATACGATTTAGAGAGAGGAGAAATCTTAGTCGGTAAGAAATTCTGGAATTTTGTGGCTAGCGATAACATTTATGAAGAATTATTAGATGTATTTCAAGGAGTAGGAGAAAATTTGAGAGAAGAAATTAATGAAAAATTTGCTGAACTTAGAGAAAATATATAGTTATGCCAATGATTAGAAGCGACTAACAGTGTATGACACGATGTTTGTGAGAAGCT
This sequence comes from Candidatus Methanofastidiosia archaeon, assembly GCA_046760205.1. Lineage (GTDB taxonomy): Archaea > Methanobacteriota_B > Thermococci > Methanofastidiosales > SZ-28-30 > JBHIDS01. The sequence goes on along the minus strand of JBHIDS010000031.1, from coordinate 7,360 downwards.
ACGCTTCCCCAAATCTGCCTACAGCGGACTTCACAAACACCGATATCATTAGGCGAAATCACTATAACGAAGGAGGTGAAGTAAGATGAAGTATCTTCAACTGTATATATATCGTATCCGGAAGATTCATAGAGAGGAATTTCTCAACATCATGCGGAAAGTGCGCGAGATCTATTAGAAAAATGGTGCCTATGGAGAGGAGCTCTTTGCCTTACACAACAAGACATCTAAGTATGGTGTTACCGGCTTGTGGGAAGTTTTGTCCACAGCAAAAGATGAGGAAATCTGGATCGGTCTTGCTCGTTACAAAAGTTTTAAGCATTGGGAGGAAGTGATGAAGAAAGTCGATGCTGACCCAGAAATTGAACCATTGTATGAACGGACTATTCAATTGGTAAGTTTGGCATTGCGAATTGTGCGAGGTGAGTTTGAGACAATCGCTTATTAGTGGGTTATAATAAATGCTTTTGCGACAGCGCCTAACAGCGCGTTTGTAGTTTGCTTTGTTTATCCAAATACCTTTAGCAATAAAAACCCAAAAACCTTAAAAGATATCAATTTTAGATGGTATGAGGCGATGTAAAAGAGAACGTTGAAGTTAAAAAGGGATTTCAAATCTTTGATTTCTGAGCAGTTTCAAAAAGCCTTTCTTTTTGAAAAGTTTCAAGGAAAGTGTTTCACCCATAGGAAAGTGTATACGAAATATTTCGGATATAATATCATAAAGGAGGTGTTATAATGGCAAGGATTGAAAAGACTATTGAGTATAAGGCATTGGAAGCTCTGGTTATTGGAGTTGCTATTTGGATTGCTGGTGCATTGATGATAATACTCTTTGGACAAGCTTCCTTTTTTCCAATGGCAGCCGTTTCTGCTGCCTTTCTTGCAGCACCACTAATGTATATCATGACGAGATTTCACTTGCGTGAGATTCCAGTAGAAAAATATGCCTATGTAGCGACACATTTAGGGATTGCTGTCTCAGCTGTGCAATTCCCTCTTGATGCTCTAGGATTTCTTGCAATCTTTAAACTTGGCTATCCACCGCTCACTCTGGCAACACGTGAGGCGATTATTCTGGCTCTTGAAGTAGGTTATTTCTGGTTGCTGATCGTGCCATGGTGGGTAGGAAAGCGAAAGTGATAGAAGAATGCCTTTAAAATATAAATAAAGGAGAAAAAAATTTTGAATAAACGAGAATCAATATGGAATAATCCCAATAACTTTTGAGTTAAGCTTCTAGTTGTTTGGTATGGCATCTATCAGGTAGGTCACATCATAGTCAATTCACTTTTTCAATGGCATGGCTTTAACTGACTTATTCAACGCTTTTTTGACACTGGTGTTTGTTTATGGCTATTTTACGAGGACCAAGTGGCGCATGTGGCTTGGGACTCTTACGCTGACAATCTCTATGTACGCAGCGATAGTTTTTACCTACGGAACGATAGCCAGCGGAGCTTGGACTGGAAATCTTTTAAGTTATCTTTGGTTTTACCTTCTCTTCATTCCCGTGATAATACTGTTTATCCTGGTTAGCCTGTGGGCTGTGAGAGGCAAGTTTTGTTAAAAATATTCTTTGTATTTGAGAAGTTGAAAGGACAAAGATTTATATAAGAGATTTCAGAATAAAAAGTTCATGGTGGTTTCATGAAAGAGTACAATCCAAGAGAGATCGAGAAAAGGTGGCAGAAGTTCTGGGAAGAAAATGGGGTTTACAGATTCGATTATGAAGGTGAAAACCCCATCTATTCCATAGACACTCCACCTCCAACTCTCTCTGGATTGATACACATGGGACACGCCATGTCTTACTCTCAGGCAGAGTTCATAGCCAGGTATAAAAGAATGAGAGGATTTAACGTGTTCTACCCTATGGGTTTTGATGATAACGGGCTTGCCACAGAGAGATGGGTGGAACAGAAGTATGGCTTAAACATCCATGAGGTTGGTAGGGAGGAATTTATAAAGAAATGCTTAGAGGAGACCAAGATTGGAGGAGAGGAGTACAGGAATGTGTGGACGAGACTCGGAATCTCTGTGGATTGGAATCTTCTGTACTCTACCATAAACGAGCATTGTAGGAAAATCTCTCAAAGGTCATTTGTGGATCTCTACAGAAAAAAAAAGGATAGTGAGGAGGGAAGAGCCAGTCTTATGGTGTCCCCACTGCAGAACCGCCATAGCTCAATCAGAGTTGGAAGACATAGAGAGAGAAACCACTTTGAACTACATTCTTTTCGAGGGAGAGGGTGGAAATCCATTGGAGATTGCCACCACAAGGCCTGAGCTTCTTCCAGCCTGCGTTGCAGTAGTCGTGCATCCTGACGATGATAGGTACAGAAATCTTGTAGGAAGAAAAGCCATAGTTCCAATCTTCAATCAAGAGGTGAAGATAATTCAAGACAGAAGAGTGGATAGAGAGTTTGGAACAGGAATTGTGATGATATGCACCTTTGGAGATTTGACAGATGTTGAGTGGTGGAGGGAGTACAAACTTCCATTAAGGATTGTCATAACAAGGGATGGAAGGTTGAACCACCTTGCAAGAGAGTTTGAGGGACTTCCCTTAAGCGAAGCCAGAAAAAGGATTCTCCGTGAGTTGAAAAAGGGAAATCTGGTGAAATCTGAGGAACCTCTAAGACAGAATGTGAACACCCACGAGAGGTGTCACACGCCTATTGAGTACTACATCACAAAACAGTTTTTTGTAAAGGTATTGGATATTAAAGATAAACTCATCGAGATTGGGAGAAAGATGAAATGGTATCCAGATTACATGAGATGTAGGTATGAACTTTGGATTGAGAATCTCAAGTGGGATTGGTGCATCTCAAGACAGAGGTACTTTGGAGTTCCATTTCCAGTCTGGTACTGCAAGAGATGTGGAGAGATTTATGTGGCAAACTTTGATGAACTTCCTGTGGATCCTACCACAAAAAACCCAAAGAATCCCTGCCCCTGTGGAAGTTGTGAGTTCATTCCAGAAAAGGATGTTCTGGACACATGGTTCACCTCCTCTGTGACTCCTTTGATAAATGCGAGATGGATGGAAGAGGATTCTTTGATGGATAAGATATATCCAATGGGGCTTCGCCCTCAGGGATATGATATAATCAGAACTTGGGCTTACTATACAATTTTGAAGTCTCTCCTTCATTCAGAAAGTGTTCCTTGGTATGATGTGATGATCTCTGGAATGGGGCTCGATCCAAATGGAGAAGCGATGCATAGTTCCAGGGGAAATGTGATTCTGCCTTTGGATGTTGTAGATAAGTACTCTGCAGATGCAGTGAGGTGGTGGTCATCAGGAGTTACCCTTGGAAACGATTTGCCATTTAAAGAGAAAGATGTGGTGGCAGGACACAAGCTCTGCATCAAGCTCTGGAACGCAGCAAAGTTCTGTAAACGCCATCTTAAAGATTACAAAGAGGAAAAAGCAGAGCTCAGAGAGATTGACAAGTGGATTCTTGAAAGAGTGGATGAGACTATAGAGAAAGCCACCAAATATCTGGATGTTTATGAGTACTCAAAGGCAAAGATTTTAATAGAACAGAGTTTCTGGCACGACTTTTGTGACAACTATCTTGAGATTGTAAAGTACAGGTTGTACTTCAAAAGAGATAAGGCTGCAAGTTTCACCCTTTACCATGCTCTCCTAAGCTATGTCAAGATGTTTGCAATCTACATTCCCTATGTCACAGAGGATATCTACCAGAACCTCTTCAGAGAGAGTGAAAAAGAGATAAGCATTCATACATCCTCTTGGCCAGAGAAGATGGGCATTAGAACTCATATTGGAGAGAAAGCTGTGAGAGTTATCTCGGAACTTAGGAAGTGGAAGTCTGAAAATGGGATTGCCTTAAATGCCCAGCTTTCAAAGGTAATAATTCACACTAAAGAAGATTTGAGTGAGGTTTTGAAGGACATAAAGGGAGCGATGAACATCAAAGAGTTGGAAATCACCAAAAGAAAGCCTCAGGTGGAGGAGAGAATCACTCATATCCAGCCCAACTACAAGATTATAGGTCCAAAATTTGGGAAGGACACAAAAAGAATCGTCGACTTATTCGATGAGAAAATTGTGAAAGAACTTGAAAAAGACAAGGAAATTGAGATAGAAGGTTTTAAATTAAAAAGAGAGTACATAAAGAGCGTGAAAAGAGAGTACCTCAAAGAGTCAGAAAAAGTGGAGCTTTTAGAAACTGAGGATTTTGTGATGGAAATTTCGAGATAACCAAAAGATATATATGCTCTCGATGAGATTGAAATAAGGTGATAAGATGAGAAAGATCAGAACAGGAATCTCAGGACTGGACGAGATGTTGTATGGGGGGATGATAGTTTCAAGAGCTTACCTCATAAAAGGAACTCCAGGAGCTGGTAAAACCATCTTCGGAATCCAATTTTTGATACACGGAGTGAAAGAAAATGAAAAAACTCTATTCATCTCTCTAGAAGAAAAGAAGATTAATCTTGTAGAGAACATGGCTGCATTTGGATGGGATCTCTCAAAGATAAACATCATTGAGGCAACCCCAGAAATAGGAAGCGACATGTGGGAGATAAAGGGGGAGAGTCCTTTTGGTTTGAGATTGAGCCTCTCAAACCTCATGAGTGTCATAGATGAGGAGACCAAGGGGAGTGAGGGAAGGATAGTGATAGACTCTCTCACAACTCTAAAGATGCTCTATGATACTCCCCTAGATGCGAGAAGAGAGGTTTTGACTCTGATTCACTTCCTGTCCTCGACAGGCTGGACTTCCCTACTTCTTGCAGAGACCCATGGTTCTGAGGGTAGTATGGAGAGCTTTCTTGCAGATGGAGTGGTGAAGCTTCACTCTATTACAGATAAGGGAATAAAGAGAAGGGCAATAGAGATAGAGAAGATGAGGGGAACAGACTTTGACGAGCAATTGAGACCAATGAAGATAACGAATAAAGGTATTGTGGTTTACTCTGATGAGGCGTTGTTTAAGAGCTGAGGGGGTTTGTGCTTAAAGCTAGTATATCCTCCTGGTGGTCTCCACCTCGATCCCCCTGATGGTGGTTCTGTAGGGAATTCCTGTTTTTACCATAATATAGGGTATCGTTCTAGTGTTGAAGTCTGTTTTTTCCATCTTGATAAACCTGAGATTGGTTTCAAGAGATGTTCCTTTCTGCTTCTCCACGAACTGGATTATGCCATCCATTATGTCTGAGATGGTTGCTATGGTTCTCTCATCGTGCATCGCCTCTATGAGAATTAGAAGGTAGACTCCTCCTAAAATCCTTGTTCTAAACTCCAACTTCTCAACCAGATCCACCACTTCCTCCAAGGATTCGTTTCTCAAAAGATAGGAGAGATTGTCCACAATCCCTCTTATTTCTCCCTCCTTTTCTTTGGCTTCTGAGATAAAGATGTTCAAACGCTCTAAGGCATCGATATTCCAGAAGGCATCCCCTTCTCCAAGATCTTCTGTTGTGGTGGGAAGGTTCATCTGAGATGCAAATTCCCTCAAACGAGAGGTGTATGCATCCACAAAGGTGAGCTTTCCTGTGTCAAAGTGCTCTGTGACATCAGGGTCTATGAACTTCATGCTCTCGAGCACCTCTTGTGCCGTTCTTCGAGAGGTGAAGTACTCTCCCAAACATCCATGCTGCAATCCATAACACATGAACTGCTGTGCAAACTCCACATATCCGCACCCAGGAAACCCCATGAGCATTATCACAGACTTATCAGGAAATCCTCCATAAAGCAGTGAGTCAAGCTCTGGAATTCCTGTTGCAAGACGTGCCATGATTTCAATAACATTTCCTTTATATAAAGTTTTCCCTGATGGAGATTGGTACTAAATAATATGAATCAGAATCTTCAAAAAGAAATGACTAATGATGCTTTAGTTTTTCTCCTGTTTTAAGATAATAATTGATTGCTTCTTCCCAATCTTTTAGGTCATTAGAATACATGACTTGTAGTGCTTTTTCGTTTATTGCATTTCCTTTTTCAGTAAGCCCTGTGTACGTGTAAGTAATTTCTGCTTCTGTCTTTTGGTTAGTAGTATTTTCACTACATTTGATGGCTATACACCAAAGTCTTTCCGTTGTGAAAACAGTATACTCAATTAATGGTTGCTCTGGCATGTATTTCGTTACTATCCATATATAATTTGGTTCTCCATGACCATGTGATTTTGTTTTAAAAACCATATACTCTTCTAAAAGGTTTGTGTTCGAATAGATTATTTCAGGATTCCACCCCTCAGCCCATTCCTTTTCTTTTATAGGGCCAAATAATGGGAATACTCTCTTCAATGGAGCATTCAAAGTAATGATGCTTGTTCTTGATATACGTTTCGATTTGAAATTCATTGAATGATCCTCCATTATTTTTGATCAATAAACATTATTTCGCCTAACGTTTTCGGGCTTTGCGAAGTACGAAGCATTTGGGCGAACGCCATGAGCCGCAAAGCCCGTGTTAGGCAGAGTCAGCCGCCAATGGCGTGTTAAACGAAGCAGCGGTGTCTATCTTTGTCTGAAGTCATTTGGCTCAGCTATGCCCCAATAGCTTGGCGGATAGCGTCGATTTGCCGAAGGTGAGAGCGTTCGTGCTTAGCAAAGTAGCTGGCTTGTTGCAGAATCGTAAACTGCACGAATTCCTCGTGTCGGGCAGTACGCCACCAATCACTCGGAGACATCGCCTTCAGTTGATCGACAGTGGCCATGCGCGAGTCTCGGTAGCGTGCCAGAATGTCTCTGGCTGAGAGCGACTCCTCACCCTCAATGGTCCAAACTGCTATCCCCTCCAGCGACGGATTATCCTCCGTAAGCATCTTCTCCACCCGACCAGCAAAGATGCTTTGTGCCATGAGCAAATGCCAAAGTACGTCCCGGATTGCCCATTTACAGGGGCGGGATGGCTGTGTCATTTGTTCTTCGCTCAGCCCTTTGATAGCATCTTCCACCTCATCAGGCCCAGAGATAAGAGCTGTCATGACTTGTTGTGGAGAAAGCGGTTCCAGGTAGTACACAGGTAGAAACTCGCGGAAGGTTAGTGCCCGAGCGCCACAGGTAGGACACCGCTGTGGGGCTTGACCAAGGGTGATCTCGCCGCATGTACGGCAGACATAGATCTCCGGGATTTCAGTCCAGGGGATGGTGCGATCCTCTCGGACAGCTTTCCGCCCATATTTGAGAGCAGCGATCAGTTCCGCCTTGGCCCCGGCAGCCCTCAGCGTATCAATGGCAATTTGCATCTCACGGTCAAGGTCATCGACTTCGAGGGGTACCCCTTGCTCATTGCTGACGTGGAGCTCTTCAGAGAACGCCATTGCCCAGAAGAGTTTGGCAGCGTTGTAGTATCCTCCTGCCTCTA
>JBHIDS010000030.1:0-15792 GCA_046760205.1 Candidatus Methanofastidiosia archaeon | reverse complement strand
AGGACTCTTATCTTCCCTCACTCTCACAAGCCTTGGAAATCTCAAAGCATAACCACTCTCATAGTTTGGAGATGCCTGAATCTCGTCAAAGGCAATCTCAAGAACAAGTTTTGGGGAGATCTTTGTAACCTTTCCCCTCTCCTCCTCTATTAAGGGCTTTAGCATCTCTGTGAGCTCTGAAAACATCTCATCTGTGATTCCCGTTCCCACCTTCCCAATCTCCAAAAAATTTCCATACTCATCCCTTATTCCAAGAAGATAAGAAGCCAGCCAGTGAGCCCTCCTTCCCTCCCCCCACTCTGCTCCAATTACAACCAGATCCAAGGTCTCCATCACTTGCTTTATCTTCAACCACTTCTTCCCTCTTGCTCCAGGTTGATAGATAGAATCTGGATCCTTTATCATCAATCCTTCGTGTCCCATCTCTATGGATTTTGAGAAGAACTCCTGAGCCTTCTGGGGATCGCTTAGAGAGAGTAACTCTGAGAGTTGAACCTTCTCTGAGGGTGAAACGATGCTCTCCAAGACTCTTCTTCTTCTCTCTAAAGGTTCGTCTATCAAGGACTTCTCACAATAAAGGCAGTCAAAGATATACAAAGAGAGAGGTATCTTTTGAATCATCTCGGCTATGTCGTACTTTCTCCTAAGCCTTCTCAAGACCTGCTGAAAGGGCAGGGGCTCTCCATCCTTCACCGCAACTATTTCTCCCTCTACAATAGAATCTTTGAGAATACTCATCTTTAAGGCTTCAACGATATCTGGCAGAGCCTCTGTGATGTTTTCAAGTCTTCTTGAGAAGATCTTTATCACATCACCCTTTTTGTGAATCTGGGCTCTCGAACCATCGTACTTTATCTCACAGAAAGCTTTGGGGATTCTTTGAAAGGCATCCTCAAAGTCAGAGACTTGGGCTAACATGAACTTTATGGGCTTGAAAATCTGAACATCAAGCTCTTCCAACCTTTTTGATTTGGCAGCCTTTGCCACGGCACCCAGGTCGTTTGTAAGCATGTAAGCTCTTTCAACTTCAAAAGGCTCATACCCAAAGGCCCTCGCTATGGCATCTCTCAAAGTTCCCTCTCCAACTCCTGTCCTCATCTCTCCAAGGATTATCCTTGAAAGGTATCTAACTTCCCTTGGTGTTGCAAAAGAGAAGAGGTTCGCTAAGTTTTTCAACTTCCTCTCTTGAGATTTTGGACCTGTGAACTCTGAAATTCTCCTCAAGACATTATAGGTGTGGGATACGGTAAGGCTCTTTGCGAAGAGCACTACTTGTTTTCTTCTCTTTGAAGCCCTCTCACATGCCTTTCCAAAGTCTCCCTCCTCTCTCACATAGTCTTCAATCTTCCTCTCAGGAACTCCAGTAACCTTGGAGATTATCCTTATCAAGAGTTTGCCCCCAACACCAAGCTCTCTCTCCATCCAGTCTGGAAAGATTTTCCCAAGCAAAAAATAGACAACAACATCAAGAATATCTTCAGGAACGGATTTTAGAAACTCAAAGAGAATCTCAGTCATCTCAAGCCTCTTGGTGGTGGCTTCTAAAGATTCATAGATTTTCGTTAACCTTTGAAACTCCATGCTAGTTCTTCATCTGAAGGTTTAAAAGGTTATGTTCTTTCAAGATCAATCTCTTTTTTTGAAATTCTCGATTGCTCTTCTCAAAGCTTCAATAGCCAAATCTGCAGAGTGATGCTTTCCCTTTGGAAGTCGTAGTTCTTCTATTATATTTTCAGAAGTGAGTTTTAAGACCTCTTTTAAAGGTTTGTTTTTAATCTTCTCACTCAAAAATGAAGTGGATGCAATGGTTCCAGAACATGCCCTTACTCTGTACTTTGCATCTTTGATTTTGTCCTTCTCAACTTTAATGTAGAAGGTGATTCTGTCCAAACAACCTTCTCCTTGAAACTCTGTTTTGGAAACTCCATCTGGATTCTCAAGCTCTCCCACATTCTTTGGGTTTTTAAAGTGTTCTAGAAAGATTTTAGAGAACATAAAACTCCTTCATTTAATCTTCTTAACTTTGATGCATTCCACAGGACACATTTCGCAAGCCTCTTTTGCACATGCAGGGTCATTTATCTCTTCTTCTAAAACCTCTGCAACATCGCTCTTTAGGGCGAAAAGCTCTGGACAGATGTTCTCGCAGGCTCCACAACCTATACATTCCTCTTTGTCCAACTCCACTTTGTATCTTGCCATTCACTCACTTTTTAGGTTTATCTCGAGACTTTGAACTCCTGGAATGTGCTCTATCCTCTCTTTAATCTCTTCTTTTATGTTCTCCTTGAACTCGTCCTCCTCTGAGAGCTTTAAGTCAATCTCAACATCTCCCCTTTTTATTCTCACATCCTCTAGAATCTCTGCAGAGACTATGTTTATTCCAAGAGGAGGATACATGACGTGCCTTAAACGTGTTCTCACCAAACTCTCTGTGAGCTCGATTTCCTCTGCAAGCCCATGTTTTTCCTCATAGTTTCTGATGGAGGAGCGAAGAGCATCTACTGCAAGCACTGCACAGTGCATCTTCACAGGAGGAAGTCCTCCAAGCTCTTTCGCAAGCTCTTTAAATCCAATCTTCTTAGCTTCATTGAGAGTCTTTCCCATGACAAGCTCTGTAATAATAGAGCATGTGGCTATGTTTGCCGCACACCCATAGGACTGGAACTTTATGTCTTTTATTCTAAAAGTCTCAGGATCTACCGAAAGATACATGGAAATCATGTCCCCACATGCCATACTCCCCTCAGTAGCTTTGGCATCAGGATTTTCAATCTCTCCTATGTTTTTAGGATTTTTGAAGTGTTCTATTACTTTTTCAGTGTACATCAAATCACCTCGCAAAGGGAGAGATGGCTCTAAGTTGAGAGACCACCTCTTGAACGTTTTCTATGGTATATGAGATTTCTTTCCTCGTGTTGAACCTTGAGAGAGAGAACCTCACAGAACCGTGGGCATCCTCGTGCTTCAAGCCAAGGGCTAAAATCACATGGCTTGGCTTTAGAGTTCTTGAAAAACAGGCAGATCCAGTTGTTACCTGGATTCCCCTCATGTCGAGATGCAAGAGCATGGACTCTCCCTCGATGTACTTGAAGGTTATGTTCAGGTTGTTGCAAACCCTCTCATCCTTAGAACCATTCAACTTCGTATCTGGGAGCTTTAGAAGTTCATTTAACAAAGTATCTCTCAAACTTCTCATGTGAGAAACTTGTTTTTCACTCAAAAGTTCCACTGCCTTTGCAAAGCCCACAATTGAAGGTATGTTCTCAGTTCCAGCCCTCAACCCAAACTCGTTGTATCCACCTGTAATCTGTTCCTCTAGCTTTACCCCCCCTCTCACAAAGAGAGCTCCAACACCCTTTGGACCATGAATGAGATGTGATGAGATGGACATTAAATCTATCTTTGAATCCTTTACATCGATTGGAATCTTTCCAAAGCTCTGTACAGCATCTGTATGAAATGGAATCTCATTTTCTCTGCAAATTCTTCCAATCTTGGAAATGTTCTGGATGGTTCCTATCTCCTGATTTACATGCTGGATTGAGACCAAGATGGTTTCAGGTTTCATAGAGCTTTTGAGTTTTTCAAGATCAACGAAACCCTCAGAATCAACATCAAGGTAAGTTATATCAAATCCCCTCTTTGAGAGAAACCTCAAAGTGTTTAAAACAGATTGGTGTTCTATCTTTGAGGTCATGATGTGGTTTCCTTTTTCCTTTGCCTTGTAGGCTAAACCCTTTAAAGCCAAATTGTTGCTCTCAGTCCCTCCAGAGGTAAAGATCAATTCCTCAGGTTTTGCATTTATGTAGCTTGCAATCTTCTCTCTAGATTCATCGAGCACTTCCCTGGCCTTCACCCCAAAGATGTGCCCAAAGTCTGAGGTGGCAACGCCATAACTTTCAAGAAAGTAAGGCTTCATGGCATCTAAAACCTTAGGATCCACCATCGTTGAAGCAGCGTTATCAAGGTAAACGTTCATTCTTTTCACGATGAATATAACAGTGTTATATTTATAAAGGTTTCGGTTCTGGGGCTTTGGAACCAAAACACCAAAAGATTTATAACCCTTTAAAGGCTTCAGGCTGGGTTCTCTCTCAAAGAAATTGATTTAAAGTGTAGATTGAGGGATATTGTCAAGCATAAGGGAGGGGATTATGATTTAGTGCCAAACCCGTTCAACCAATCTCCCAGCATACTTTTCTGAGATTACAGGAATCACACTTTGCCTCATATACCTTTTCAGGAACTTCACCAGAGTAGATTTTCCTCACCTCATAGATAACCTCAAAAAGCTTTCTTCTCAAGGTCTCATCGATGAGAACCTTAATCTTCTCTCCGCTTTGGATGTAATGTATGAAACCATAGGGAATTCTCTCTGAAAATTTTCTCTCACACAAGATCACATAACCCGCAAGCTGTAACCTGTGAGTTTCAAAAATTTGAGGAGAACCTGTTTTTATCTCAATTGGGATGTGAATTCCATCCACCTCCTCGATGCGGTCTATTCTCCCTTTGATGCCAAGTTCCAAATCTGAGATATGGTACTCCACATCTCCAGCATAGACTTCCTCTATGGTTTTGTACCTTAGGCTCTCTTTCAAGAATTTTGCCCTCATCAAAGCCTCTCTTTCAAACTCTTTCTTCCAGTCCCTCATGGTTTTGAAAAAATCGATTTCATATCCTTGAAAGGTTTTTCTGTTTTTTAAAGCGAGATTTTTCACAACTCGTAAATAGTCTCTAGAAAGAATCCTTGCAATCTCTTCCTCAGAGACCTCTGTGAACTTGAAAAGTTCTGCAAGTTTTTGCTCTCTCTTTGAAATAATCTCAGAAATTTTGTGTTTTAAAATTCCAAGAATCATCTTAGGAGTTTTTTCAGCTCTCACCCTCTTAACATTCTCAAGGTAGAGTTTGTATGGACAGAATTTGTACTTTGCAAGGTCTGTTACTCTTATCAAGAGAATCCCTTCATAACTCCAAGAGAAGCTCTGGGACATTTTTTGGCAGGTTTGCCACAGGAACGCCTGCTTTTCTGAAGGCATCTATCTTGGACTTGGCGGTGCCCCTCTTTCCAGATATAACTGCTCCAGCGTGTCCCATTCTCTTTCCCTTTGGAGCACACCTTCCAGCTACGTACGCCACCACAGGTTTTGTTACATTCTCTTTGATGTATTTGGCTGCATCTTCTTCTGCAGAGCCCCCAATCTCTCCCACGAGAACACAAGCTTTTGTGTCTTTATCCCTCTCAAACTCCTCTAACACTTCTTTAAAGTTCAGACCTGTTATCGGATCTCCCCCAAGTCCTATGGCTGTGGACTGTCCAAGTCCAACTTTGGTAAGATTTGAAACTATCTCGTAGGTCAAAGTTCCACTCCTCGAAATCACCCCTATCTCTCCTTTTGAAAAGATATGAGAGGGCATGATTCCAAGCTTGCACTCCTCAGTGGAGAGAATTCCTGGTGTGTTTGGTCCTATAACATAAGCATTTTGCCTTTTGGCTTGAGAGACAATCTTCAAGGTGTCGTGAACTGGAACCTCTTCTGTGATTATCACTATTGGATTTAGATTCTCTGAGAGGCTGCATCTAAGACGAAAGGGGCTGGGACGAAGATTATGGAGGAGTTTGCCTTGGTCTCATGAACCGCTTCTTTCACCGTATCAAAGACTGGAACTCCGCAAACTTCCTCTCCCCCTTTTCCAGGGGTAACTCCTGAGACAACCTTGGTGCCATATGAAAGCATTGCTTTGGTGTGAAAACTCCCCTGTTTTCCTGTGATGCCCTGTACGAGAACTTTTGTTTTCTTTGAGACGATTATAGACACTCAATCTTCCTCGCACCATCTTCTGATAGCCTCAATTCCTGCCCTCTCAACAGAGGATGCAAAGATGTTTCCAAACTCTTCTTTAACTTTATTTAGAAATCTCATGTAGTCCTCAAAATCCAGAACTATGTGAATTCTCCCTTTTCTGTCTCTCACCAAAGCCTCTGCAAAAAATTCCTCGTTTATAAAGTACTCCTGCTTTATGTCCTTCTTTTTTAGATGAGGAAATGCCAACCACTCAGAGCTTGGAGGTTTTCTCACTTTCATCATCTCTCCTCCTTAAAGGCAATCCTTTGATAGGGAATTCCCCATCTCTCCTTGTACATCACCCCTTCCAGGGGGAAACGAGAGGGACCCAAAACTCTCCTCTCCTTTGGAACTCCTATGAATACGGTGGAAACAGGCTCCCAGAGCCTTGGAATTCCAAGCTTGTCACATAAAAGCTGTCTTCTCCTTGGCTCCATTATTGGAAGAGCCTGATAGCCCATACCATAGCCGAGAGAGGATGCAACGAGCCACATCTGCAAAACTCCCATGCCAACGCATATAGAGCCCAGAATGTCTATGGGATATCTAAAGGGAGAATCATGAAAGCTTTCTGAGGTTAAGCCTATTATGGCGATATCAGCTTTTTCTGGATATCTGAATAGGGTTCCATTCCTCATAGGTTCAAAAACAGAGGGTCTGTGTTTGGGGTGAATGTACCACAACCTCGCTTGAGTTAACTCATAGGGTGCAGAACCAAAAAGCTCAGCTGCAGCTTTCTGACAAAGGTCAGAAAGCCACTTTTTCAGCTCAAAATCCTCTCTTATCACAACATAACGCCACATCTGCATGTTCTCTGGGGAGGGGGCATAGCGAGCAGCATCTAAGATCAATTCAATGTGCTCGTCAGGAATTTTCTCGTCGGTGAACTCTCTTATGCTTCTCCTCATTCTTATGGCATCTATCAAAATCTTGGTTTTCTCGGAAAGCTCCAATCCTTTATCCAAACTCTCAATTACCTTCATTCGATCACCAATGCCCTTATTGAGAAAATGTGTTTTAAGTCTTTCTATCTAGAATAAAAACAAAAGAGATAAGTACCTATGTGAATTATAAAATAAAAGGTGGAACATAATTAAGATAGATGGAGTGAAATTGGAGAGATGTCTAAATGATCTTGAGTTTGGATATGAACGAGGTAAGCAAAAGACTTATAAATTATATTTTAAGATAATGTCATGGAATTACGAGAGTTTATAGAATTTGTAGATTTAGATTGGGATAATATTATAGTCGATCCGGATTCAGGAATAAATTTATCTTATCAGTTTGATATAATGCCTGAAGATTTTATTACATTTGCAGAAAAGGATATTCAAAATGAGAATGTAAGAGGTCTAGTTAATGCTTTATCAAATGCTAAAAGAGCAATTGACTCTCAAGTTGACAAAGTTCTGGCTTGTTTTAATATTTTACAGGAAATCGGTTTAGTAGCACCGCAAATTATTAGAAAAGTTATAAGAAAAAGAAACTATTTAGAGCATGAATACAAAATTCCTGAAAGAGATAAAGTTAAGGATGCAATAGATATAGCTTCTTTGTTTATAGATTCAAGTGAGAGAATACTGCACCTTTTTTGGGATTGTTACACTTTAGGCAATGAAAAAGATATGTTTGATAAAAACATGCGATTTAAGCATTGTATATATTGTATTTTTGATTCAGAGAAAAAAGTGTGGAATTTGAGAGGATATAATAATGACAAAAAAGAAGAAATTATCATAGATTCTAAAAATAAATTATATCAAATATTGATTAAATTATCAGTTGCCATAAGCAAAGAGAAAAATATTGATAAAATAATCAAAGAATTTATTGATGTTGTATAAATTAATATTTTATTGAGTTATAAGATAAATTTATATTCAATTAGATAAGTCCTTTGCCTAACAAAGCGTATCCAGTTCAGGCTTTCAGCCCTCACCCAAATCGCCTTCAGCGACTTCGCAAAGCCGAAAACGTTATATGAAATGGCTTGTAGGTGAAAAATGATAAAAAAATTGACTTTGAACAAGAAGAAATCCATCATCTTAGAACCAAAAGCACCTTATAATTTTGATGCTAATTTTCATAAGCCATCTCATTTCCCATCCTCTGGTGACATTTGGGAAAAGGGAAAATACTGGATAACAATGATTTGGAAAAGCAAAAGATCAGGATTGAAATTTGAAAATATTGGTACAGTAAATGAACCAAAAATTGTGGTTAATATCTATTCTCAAAAAGAATTATCAAAGGGTTTTTTGGACAATTTAATTCCTGAAATTCGATGGAGATTTAATTTTAACCAGAATGTATCAGAATTCTGTGAGAGATTCAAAAATGACAAGGTTCTTGGTTCAATTATTGAGAAATTTCAAGGAATGAAACCAATCGCTACAAATTCTCTCTATGAGACTTTGATCATCTATATTGTTCTCCAAAATGCAACTGTTAGACGTTCTGTTCAAATGTTGGAAAATCTATTTGAAAAATTTGGCATGAAAGTAAAGTTCGATGAGAGAATTCTTTCAAGTTTTTGGGAACCAAAAGATATGGCAGAATCTACAGAACAAGAAATAAGAGGTTTAAAAGTTGGATATAGGGCGAAGTTCTTCATGAAAATTACAGAGCAATTTGTGAATAAAGAATTTAATGAACTCACTTTGAGAAAAATGTCCAAAGAAGAAGTCAAAAAAGAGATGTTAAAATTCTATGAAATTGGTCCTGCTTCTGTTGAATATTTGCTTTTTGAATATTTTTACTTTCTTGATAGTTTGGAAAAAATTCCACCTTGGGGACAAAAAATAATGTCAAGGTTAATATTTAATGAAAAATTAGTTCCTGCGAAAGAAATATTGGAATTTTTTAAGAAGATATATGCTGGATGGGAGAAATTAGCATTTCATTATATTTGGGAAGATATTTTCTGGAAGAGAAAATACCAGCATATTGAATGGTTAGAAAAAGAAATAAGATTATAGTTGAGCTTTAAAAGTTAGTGTGCAACCTTACCTGCAGTAAAACCATCAATCTATCCTAAAGAGGCTCAAACCTAGCAGTGAAGTGCCTCAGCCTTTCTGGCTTTTTGGTGTACCTCATCCCTTTGAGTTTTTCTCTTTTCTTGTAAATCTCTATTACAGCTTTTGCGACATAGCGCATGTGGTCGTTGGTGTAAACCCTTCTTGGGATTGCCAATCTCACCAACTCAAGCTTTGGATAGATTACCTCTCCCTCTTTCTCCTTGGCAAAGGCTATGGTGCCCAATTCAACGCATCGAATTCCATAGTTTAAATAGAGTTCACAGACGAGTGTTTGTCCTGGAAGCTCACTTTGAGGAATATGGGGCAGAAACTTCTTAGCATCGAGATAGATGGCATGTCCTCCAACAGGTTTTATTATTGGAACTTTTGCATCTGAGATTAATCTACCAAGGAATTCCACCTGTTTAACCCTGAAATTCAAGTAATCGAAATCCAAGACCTCCCGCAAGCCTCTTGAGATAACCTCTAAATCTCTTCCTGCAAGCCCACCGTAGGTTGGAAATCCCTCTATCAAGATGAGCTTGCTCTTGAGCTTTTCTGCAAGCTCTGTGTCGTTTAAGGCAAGAAAACCTCCAATGTTAGAAAGCCCATCTTTCTTGGCACTCATGGTGCACCCATCTCCATAGGAAAACATCTTTAAGACTATTTCTTTGATGCTCTTTTCTCGATACTCCTTTTCTCTCATTTTCACAAAATAAGCATTCTCTGCAAATCTGCAAGCATCGAAGAACAGGGGAATTTCATGCTCTTTCAAAACCTTCTTAATCTCTACAACGTTTTTCAAAGATACTGGTTGTCCCCCTCCAGAGTTGTTTGTTATGGTAATCATGCATAGGGGAATCCTTTCTCTTCCAACTCTCTCTATGAAACTCTTGAGTTTTTTTGGATCTAAGTTTCCTTTGAAGGGAATCTCAAGCTCTGTGTCATAGGCTTTATCTATCACCAGGTCAACAGCCTCCCCTCCATTTGCTTCAATGTTTGCCTTGGTGGTGTCAAAGTGCATGTTGGAGGGGACATAATCCCCTTTTTTCAAGATGGTGGAGAATAAGATGTTCTCTGCAGCCCTTCCTTGATGGGTTGGAATAACGTGTTTATAGCCAAACATCTCTTTTATGGTACTCTCAAAGTTGTACCAATTTTCAGAACCTGCATATGATTCGTCCCCAAGGTTGAGACCAGCCCATTGATCATCCGACATGGCGGAAGTTCCGCTGTCTGTGAGCAAATCTATGAAAACACTTTCTGCAGGAACTCCAAAGATGTTGTACCCTGCTTTCCTTAAAAGTTTTGATCTTTCCTCTTTTGAGATGAGCTTTATTCGCTCCACTGCTTTGATCTTGTAGGGTTCTGGAAGCATGTAAATCTCTTCTAAATTCAATGGTAAATATTATTTAAAAAGGTTTGCACCCCTCAACCAAAATCCTTTTAAGAATAACCCTGACTTAAAAGGATGCTCAAGGAGAGGTCTGCAGGTGTGGTGATATTCAGGAGGAATGGGGAAGAGAAATACCTTCTGCTTCACTACGAGGCTGGTCACTGGGACTTTGTGAAAGGGAACGTTGAGAGAGGAGAGGGAGAGTTAGGGTGTGTCGTAAGAGAGACAGAGGAGGAAACTGGAATCAAGGATTTGAGATTTTTTCAAGATTTTAGAGAGGAAATCAGGTACTTCTACAAGAGAGGAGGAAACCTCGTAGACAAGAAAGTTGTTTTCTACCTTGCAGAGACACTAACTCCAAAGATCAAACTTTCCTATGAGCATATAGGGTTTGAATGGTTAAGGTTTGAGGATGCCTACAAGAGGTTGACCTTTAAGAATGCGAAAGAGGTTTTAAGAAGTGCAAGAGATTTCCTTTTAAAAAATGGAAAGAGCTATCAAAGTAGTTTTCTAAACTACAAAAACTCGTCCAACGATCTCTGATTCTCGTCCTGTTTCTCCACCTTCTCCAGAACTAGAACTCCTCCAAAGTTATGAATTTTGAAATAGGTTTTGAAATGAATGTTCTCAGAGTCTCGAATCTCCTTTGGAATGGTGATTCTTCCTCTAACTCCCACTCTAACCACTGAATCAGACATGATTTAAATTGAAACTCTTGGTATAAATAGTTTAAGGTCTTAAAGGATTATAAATAATGTTAAATGTATCTCTTCCTTTTTAGCACAAGAATTGTAAAAATTACAAAGACAAAGAAAAAACCAATTATAGCTCCAAGGAGATACCAGTTGGTTTTCTCACTTTCCCCCCCTACCACGAGCAACTTTGAATTTTGAACCCCATTTTGATCTGTGGCTTTGATCCAAGTCCTACAACCTCCTCCAGAAATCTTCACCTGAAAGCTTACTTCATCTCCAGGTTCAAGTTCAAGCTTTAAGGTTGAAAGCTCAAGCTCACACTCAGAATCGTGGGTCAGCTTGACTTGAATCAGAGACTCTGACCTGTTTGTTATCATCAAATTGAAAGTGGTGCTACCATCTCTTACCAATTCATCCTCAACTTCCATTGGAAAGAAAGCTCTTCTTGGATCATCTGCAATCTCTGCAAGATATATGGCAGGATAGAGATTTTCCTCAATCACCCAATGAATCTCAGAGGGAGGGGGGTTAAAGTTATCAAAGACACTTTCTGCCTTGTCCCACGTGCTCTTGTAAACCTCAATGGTGAATGCCAAAACCCCAAGCTCGCCATAAAACCAGTCATCGGTGTCCCCATTGGTGATGTAGACTGCACCATCTGCCACACTTCCATATCCATACCCATTTTTTTTGGTAATCTCCTCTGCGATAGCTCTAAAGAGCTCGTTGTCTTTCGTGTGTTTTCTCTCAAATCCCCAGGGATAGAGAACTATCCCACCGAAGCTATGGAGAGATAGGGAGATTTTTGGGCTGCGGGAGAGTGCAAATTCCCTTATCGCTTGGATTTCAGTCTCTGAGAAGGGTGCCTCTCCTCTGTAGACCTCTGAGTATGGTGAGGAGCTTGAGCCTACCTCGTCGTATCCCCATTTAAACCCATAGTTTCTGTTCAAGTCGACGCCATCGGGAGGGTGGGTGTTTTTTCTCCAATCTCCCACCCCACTTTGTACCATGATAAGTCCATCTGGATTTACAATGGGTATAAAGTAGAGCTCTCTTGAGTCCACGAGATAGGTGATGTAGGGATCATTCCCATAGTTTTCTACAAAATGTTCAATAAAGCCAAGGATGACAGAAATGGTTATAACCTCTCTTGCATGGTGCAGCGCCATGTACAAAACCTCTGGCTCGTCCTCATCGAGGTTGGGATTGTCTGAGATCTTTAGAAGATAAATCTCTCTACCCTCGTAAGAATTTCCAATAACCGATAGTTGCGTTATATCTTTGTGCTCCTCTGCGATGTCCTTCAACTTCTCCACAGTTTCCTCATAGGTGAGGTACTCTTGAGGATAGGGTTGTGAGGAAATTTGGGAAATTGAGATAAGGAAGAGAAGTACCAAGAACTTTCTCATACCTTTGATCTTGATTTTAATTTAAAAGGTTTTTGGTTTTATCCAGCGAAAGTTATTTAAGTGAGAAGTGGAGAATAACAAGATAAAAGATTGGCTCCATGAGAGGTAATTTTATGGATGTTAAGAGAAATTATGTAAAAAGATACCTTCTAAATCACATGAAGGAGAAGAACCTCAATTCTCAAAAGATGGATCAAGCCCTTGATTTCATTCTGGAGAGTTTTACAGACGATGCCATAGATGAGTTTATCTCTGAGAATAACTTGGACTTCGAGCTTGAGTTCTACAGAAAGAGAGATTTGGTGAAGAGCTATCTTTCAAAACTCCCAAAAACCGATGAGGGCACCATCGACATCTTGCTCGATAACATACCTAAGGATGCCTTGGAATCCATCATCAAGCACAATCGTTTGGAGGAGAAGGAGGAAGAAGATACCGCAAAGCTCCAACCCAGAAAGCTCAATGCCTCAAAGATTGAGGATATTTTGGGCAAGGGTTCTGAGGATGAGGGGTAGTCAACAAACCTTATATAATTTGAACTTGAAACCTCAAGCATGAAGAAGATTTGGTTTCTGATTTTCCTACTTATAACCTTTCAGGCTCCAATTCTTTCTGAGAAAACCTACACCTCCAAGGCAACCATCACAATCATGCCTCACATAGGTGAAGATTACATCTCAGTAAAGCATGTATATGAATTTGAAGGTGAGGGAATCTCTGAATTTGAGGTTCTTACAAAGGCTTTGTCTTACTACAATTTGAGAGTTTATGACTCTCAAGGGGAGCTTTCCTTTGAGGTTGGTGAGATTTTTCTAATTGGAAAAGAGAGATTTAGGAGGATTTTGGTCCACTTTCGAAAACCCTTAAGTGAGAACTACCACTTTACTTTGGAATACGATTACCAAACCTTTCAAACTGGAAAACCTCTTGTAGGGAAATTGAGGTACAACTTGAAGAGTACAACGGACGAGATTGCAGTAGAGTATGTAATTCCCTTAAGAAATATAGAATTGACCTCTGAATCTCAACCAGAGCCTTTTGAAGTTCTAAAAGGGGAGAACACAAGGGTTTCTTACAAACTTACAAAAGACACCAAAATCATCCTAGCTTACGAGCCTGAGAATGGGATAAACTACTCTGAGAGGAAGAGAGTATCTGAGAAGGTTTTTTTCGATGGAGAGGAGTACACTTTCAAGGTTAGCTATCCTAAGGGATTGGAAGTTCTTGCAGAGGATATAATTTTCTTTGTTCAAGAAAAGTTTCCTATCTTTCTCGAAGAGATTGGAATTAAACCCAAATATCAAAAGTTTGAAATTCACTTAACAAAAGAGGAGAACTCCTGGGCTGCGGCTCGTTACTATGGAAGAGGGGTCATCGAGATATATGTAAACAACACAGCCGCAATGCCCTCCCACTATCTTGCCCACGAGTTGACTCACTCCTATCTTAAAGATGTTCCAACATTCTTTGAGGAGGGAATTGCAGAGTACTTTGAGTGGAGGGTTGAGAGTAAATTCAAAAAACAGATAGAGGGATCTTACATTCCTTCCTCTGAGTGGTACTTTGAGACCTATGAGAGGCAGTATTCAGAGTTTGTGGATATTAGGGGTGATAACTATGGGTTTGCCTTCACAGAAAAGCAGGAAGCTCTCATTTACTCCAAGTATGACAAAGCCAGCCACCTTGTCTTTGAGATTGCTGAGAGAGCTTCACATAGCACCATAAAAGAGATGGTTTTTCTCATCACAGAGGGGAAAGATTTTGAGGAAATGCTCTATAGCCTTTCTCAAAGAGAAAAGGTATTGGAGATAATGAGAAGTGAGACTTACCTCTTTAAACTCCCATCTCCTGAAAGTTATGAGGTTAAGCTTTTACTCTTAGAGGTGAAAGAGGATTCCTGGTGGAGTAAAACCCTTTTAAAACTAAGAAATTTCAACTCTCGCCTTTTGAGCGAAGATCCGAAAGCTTTAAGGCTGGAAATTCTTGAGATGAGGGAGTTTGCAGCAAGAACCTATCTTTTTGCAAACCTCCTATTACTCTTCGTAGCCTTTATATCCCTTTATTTTATTTATAAAGGAAAGTCGAGAATTTCAAACTCGATGAAAACCTTAATCTATCTGTCCCCTGCTTTTTATCTTGTAATTCCTCTCATAGCCTTTATATCTTTCTTATTTTTATTATATCAGCTTGCTATAAATGGAGCAAAACCGAGGTTCCTCTCAGAAGAGATAATTCTCCCATTTCTTGGAGCTCTCACAGTCTCAAGCTTTATGATGCTCTACTTTAGGAGATATATTCTAAGAAGAAAAGATGAACTGGAAAGGCTTTTGCAAGAGATAGAATCCAAACCTCTATTCAATCTTCTAAGAGATTCTAAGCTTTTCAGTGAGCTTGCCTCGATAGAATGGATCTGGCTGTACCCATTGGGGATTGCATCTTTTGCCTTTGTTCTCTTTGCAAGAGAAATAGTTTTGGGACAGAGATTTGACTTCACCTTGTTTCTCTTAGGCTATCTATGCTCTCTTGCAATCCTCTACCCCTTGAAGAGGAGGGTTTTGAAGAATCTCTCGCAATGAGAGAAGGCAAAAATTTATATATAAATACTTCTTTAGAGCTGAAAAGGGTTTGGGTTATGAAGTAGGATAGGAGGCAAGGAAATGAAAATCTCTCACATAGGAATAGCTGTCAAATCCATAAAAGATGCAAAGAAAACCTACGAGCTTTTGGGGCTTAAACTCTCTGAAATGAGAGAGTTGCCTGAGAGAAATCTAGGTGTGGCATTCTTTGAGATAGGAGAGAGCAGAATCGAGTTGATAGAATCTCTTGGAAAGAGTGCAATCTCAAACTTCCTTGAAAAGAGGGGGGAGGGACTGCATCATGTTGCCTTAGAGGTGGAAGATATAAGAGAGAACCTTAAAATCTTAAAAGAAAATGGTTACAGGTTGATAGATGAGAAACCTCAAAGAGGGGCTGATGGTTTGGTGGCTTTTCTCCATCCAAAGTCCACCAATAACGTCCTCATCGAGTTAACCCAAAAAGAATATAAATGAAGCTATAGAACTCTAAGAGGTGATGAAATGAATGGCTTTCTGGTACCTTTGGTAGTGCTTTTCCTGATGTTTGTTCTTGTCTATGTGCTCTACAAATCTTTAGAAACTCTTTCAAAGCTTGCCTGGAACTCTATCATAGGCTTGATAGTCCTCGGAGCTTTGAAAGTGCTGGGAATAGTTAATATCAAGATAACCATCTGGGTGCTCTTGATAACGGCAGTTGGGGGGGTTGCAGGAGTCTTTGTGATACTTTTGCTTCACTTTCTGGGAATAGCTTTTTAGATTTTCTTCAATCTAA
This sequence comes from Candidatus Methanofastidiosia archaeon, assembly GCA_046760205.1. Lineage (GTDB taxonomy): Archaea > Methanobacteriota_B > Thermococci > Methanofastidiosales > SZ-28-30 > JBHIDS01. The sequence continues at coordinate 75 of JBHIDS010000030.1, read as the reverse complement.
ATTCTATTTCATCTTCTAAAGAAATCTCAGCATAAAAGCCCTTTTGAAAGCTTCCTGGGTTAATGAGCAGGGTTT
>JBHIDS010000029.1:0-15824 GCA_046760205.1 Candidatus Methanofastidiosia archaeon | reverse complement strand
TGAGAGCACGAAAGCTCTCCAAACCTCAAAGCGCTTTGAATTTCTCTTCCTTTCTCTCGGGTTGTTTTTTACAAGTATCACCATCTTTACCTTGGGACTTTTAATCTGGAAAACTTGGATGGAAAAACTCCAAGAGCTAAAAATAAGACTGCTTCTTTCAAAGTACTCCCTCTGGCTCATAAAAACCATCTTTTTAATGGTGGTATTTTTGAGTTTCCTTTTCGCTCTTGTAACCTTGGTAACCTTTCTCATAGATTTATTTCAAATGTAGCTAAAACTCCACAAAGTTTCCAATTCTGTTTTTTATCTCCTGATACTTTGTTACCTTTGCTCCCGATACCTCAACCTTCACCCTATCCTTTGTTTTGTAGACTGCAATTAGCCTATCGTCAACCTCTGCCAAAAATATTATTCCCTCAATCTTTGTAAGAGCTTCTTTTACGGTATCGATGTTCCTCTCTGTTATGAAATCAAGGGTGAACCTGTCAGGCTCAATTTCTAAGAGATAGAGCTTGTAACCCATTTTCTCATAGTTGAGACTCACTGAAAATTTCTCGATGAAGGGCAACAACTTTTTCAGTCTGTAGTGGATGGTGGTGTCTGGAATCCCTGTCTTTGAGGAAAGCTCAGTAAAAGATATTCTTGAGTTCTCTTTAAGATGAGAAAGTATGAGTGCATCTTTTTTCTTCATCAATCAAATTGAGTGTTACTCCTATATAAAGCTTTTGGAAAAATCTCAAATATTTTCAAAGTTATTGATATAAATTTCAAATCTTATGAAGAAATTCGTGATTTTCTCAAAGAAATTTAATAATTTATGTGAAATTCTTAATTATAACCGAAAAGTTTATATAGTATTAGCTTAGACTATAGCCATCAGCGTAAGCTGAAAAAGGAAAGGAGGTAAAAAAAATGATGTTGAAAAACAAGAAGGGTGTATCGCCTGTCATCGCCGTTGTGCTGATGATCGCTGTCGCAGTTGCAATCGCAGTCATAGTTTACGCTTGGGCTTCCGGGTTTGCAGGAAAGGCTACAGGAGCAGGGACGAATGTGTGGAGCTTTGTTATTGAAACAAAGGCGATTGATGATGCTGTTGCAGGCTCACCAGCATGCTTTAGACTCTATATCCGTAACACTGGAGATGCACAGGACATCAATGCAGACACAGATTTCACAGTCTGGGTAGGAGCTTCTGACATTACCACATCTAACTTTGCTGGAGTGGCACTTACTGATTGTACATTTGCGACGTCAGGAGCTTACCTTGATGAAAATGGTGACGGTACCTTCACCGCTGTAACAGATAGTACCAACGACACCTGGCTCAAGGGAGATCTTTTGCTCTTGATCGTCGACATAGATGGAACCAATCTTCAGATAGGTGACAACATAAAGATAGTTCACATAGGAAGCTCAACGCAGATAATCGTGACAGTCGCATCAAGCAAATAAAATATTTTTATTTTTTAAATTCTCAACTTCTTCTTTTTTCCTTTTCACATCGAAGATAACATTTTTAAGCACATACCTCTACTAACCTCATGAAAATTTTGATAACCAACGACGATGGAATTCACTCAGATGGAATTTTCTATCTAAAAAAGGAGCTTGAAAACCTTGGAGAGGTAACCATATTTGCACCAGATAAGGAGCGCTCCATGGTTGCCCACTCCCTAACCATGCACACTCCACTTAGAATCATAAGAACTAAAATGAGGGATGGAAGCGATGCCTATGCCACCAACGGAACTCCCTCAGACTGTGTTCTCCTCGCCTTGCTTTCACTTCAAAAGAAATTTGATTTGGTGGTCTCTGGAATAAACAGAGGAGGAAACCTGGGAGATGACATAACATATTCAGGAACAGTTTCTGCAGCCATGGAGGCAGCGATACATAAAATTCTCTCCTTTGCAATCTCTATTACAGCTTTTAAGAATTTGAAGTATAGATATGCAACCTCTGCAGCTTTAAGGCTTTCAAAGAAGTTGATGAAGAACCCTCTTCCAAATGGAATCTTTCTGAATGTGAACGTTCCAAATAAAAAGCCTAAGGGAATTAGGATAACAAGGCAAGGAAAGAGAATATACAAGGATAGGTTAGAGAAGAGAATAGATCCGAGGGGAAGGGAGTACTTCTGGGTCTCTGGAAAACCTATCTCAAATCTTGAGGATGGAACAGACATCAAGGCTGTATCTGAGAACTATATCTCTGTAACCCCACTGCACTTGGATTTAACAAGCTATGAGGGATTGAAAGAGCTTTTAAGATGGGAATTATAGAACCAAAACCTTATAAAATCTCATGAAAATCAAAATTATGATAGATTTAACCTATCTCACACAGTACTTAGATGAAGTCTTGGGAGTCGTCCTGATTCTCATCCTCACGAGGATTATGGTCTACTTGCTTCAAAGATTCATAGATCAAGTTTTTGAGGAAAAGGAAGATGAGGTTAGAAAAAAACTCAAGAGAGGATTCTCCCTCTCTCTCTACTTTCTTTCCTTCTTGCTGATCCTTGCTCATCTGAATCTTACAACATGGCTCTATCCACTGCTTACCTCTGCTGGGATAGTGGGACTCATCATCGGAATGTCTGCTCAGGCTTCTCTTGCAAACATCATTGCAGGCATCATCTTGTTTGCAGATAAGCCCTTTGAGGTGGGAGATATTGTTTCAATCCATGCCTCTGGGGTTCAGCACGGAAAGGTTCTTTCCATAGGATTTCGAAGCACAAGGCTGAAGTCAAATGATGGAAACATCTTGGTAATCCCAAACTCCACAGTCTCAAACTCAAACATCACAAATTACACATCCGAAAACAGCCTTGTGAGAGTCTCTGTGCCCTTCAAGATAGGTGTGAAAAACGATTTGAAAAAGACGAGGGAGATACTGTTAGAAGTTGGAAAAAAATACGATGTTAAAGGAAAGGCAGAGCTTTTGAACCTTGAAGTTTCAGAAAAAACAATCTCCTTCGAGTTGAAAGTTTGGATCTCAGACTTTGAGATGAAGGATGTAATTTTGACAGAGTTGAACGATGAGATCGTTGAGAGATTCAAGGGTGAGGGAATAGTTTTCTAAGAATTTTTAAGAAAAAAGGGAAAAAAAGAAGGCTCAAAAGGAGGGGAGGTGCTCCTAAGCTCTTTTGGGATTCCTTTTTAGCTTCACTTGTTGGGCTTTCGGGTTTTCCACCCAAGGGAAAGGGATCCTCTCCATCCAAAATCCCATCATCATCTGTATCTGGGTTTAAAGGGTCGGTGCCTGGAGAGAAATTCTTCTCTCTTTCAACCTTTACCCACTGGGTCCAATCGTTCCAGTAAGTGAGGTCCAGCTCTGGGGTGTAGTCAAAAGCCTGAATTTGAAATTCTTCTGGAAAAGAGAAAGCACTCAAAAACTTGGGTATCCGAAACTCCACCACATCATACCTGAAGATAGCAATGTCCCTCACATCCTCACCTGTTTTTGTCTCTTCTAAGAGTTTTTCATCATCAAATTTGGCTATCCATATCTCATCTTTCTGGTTTAGATATACTCTGAAGTCACTTATGGAATCGAGATTCAAATCTAGAGCAATCCCAGAGACGTTTCTATTTGACATTTCTTGATAATCTATCATGAAGTAGCAAAAGATTTCATCTTGCGCAAAGTATAAAGCCCTTATATCTCCTTGAGTGAGTTCTTTGTAGGTGACATCTCCCAATTTGTCCTGAGAGATAGGCTCAAAGTTTTTCCAGTCCTCCCTTCTTCCATCGATTTTGAAAATCACCTCCTCTCCATCTTCAAGTCCATCGTCATCAGAATCTGAAAGAGCCGGATCTGTTCCCAAGATAAGCTCAAATCCATCAGAAATGAAATCTTCATCAGAATCGAAATTTAAGGGATCTGTTCTGTAAAAGCTCTCCTCAAAGTTGAAAATTCCATCTGAATCATCATCTGAGAAGAACCAGTATCTTTTAACCTCTTCCCCTCTGTGGTAGTACTTCCCTTCAAAAACCCATCCAGAGAAGAGCTCCCCAACGTTTTTCTCTGTAAAGTACTTCAAAATCACCTTGTAATCTCTGGCATCGAAGAGCCTTTTTTCGACTATCGACCTTCTGTGCATGAAGGAGTTGCCCTCAAGTAGAGTCTTTGTCCCAAACTCCCCCTCCAAGATGTAGAAAAAAGTAAAAGCCTTGGCATATCCATAAGAGAAATCTTCATCTCTTGGATCCCAACCGTAGAGTGGAAAGTCTCCCCTATGATCCAAAAAGATCTGTATTAGATTTTTCCTGTAGCTCTTTCCCTTGAGGTCTTCCCCCATGAGGTAGAGAGTGCTTACAGTGATGTACTCTACCATCCCCTCCATCATCCAACTGTCTTTAAAAATCTCACCAGAGAACCAGAAGTGGGAAAGCTCGTGAAGAATTGCTCCATCGGTGATTCCTTGGGGAAGAAAGATTCCCTCCTCAAGTCTGTTGCAAGGTCTTCCAGCCTCCCTAAGTTCACAGTCTATCTGGAGTTGTTCCGGAGTTCTCTCCCATATCAAAATATCAAATTCAAAGGGAAATGGAAATCCTGAAAGACTCTCTATAAGTGGTAGAGCTCTTTCAACCACATCGAGGACGTACCAACCCCACTCATCCTCTCCAGAGAAGAAGTATACCTTAATTAAAACCTCTCTTTCAGAAAGCTCAACCCTCTCAATCAGAACGTCATACTCAGATGCAGAGGTTTGCTTTAAGGGAATTAGAGAGGTGAGTAGCAATGCCACCAGAACAAAACCTTTTTGCTTCATCATGCTTACTCGATGTTCTTCTTATTATGCTTTTTGGTTCCAAAGCCCAGAGAAAACCTTAAAAGCACTATCTCAGATGACATTTGATGCCAAAGCTCAAGGTGAACGGTATTCAGATGTCCTATGAGGTCTTTGGAGATGGGGAGCCCTTGGTCTTCATCCATGGTCTTGGTGCAGATCGTGAATTTTGGTTCTTTCAGGTGGAGGAGTTCTCAGAGAGCTTTAAAGTTTTGACCTTAGATGTGAGAGGGCATGGAGAATCTGATAAACCAAACCAGAGCTATTCAATTGGTCTCTTTGCCTCTGATGTTGCAACCCTTCTTCAAAAGCTCAATATTGAAAAGGCCAACATCGTGGGACTCTCAATGGGCGGTTGCATAGCTCAGCAACTTGCCATAGACCATCCTGAGAAAGTTAAGAGTTTGGTCTTGGTTAACACTTTTTCAAATTTGAGACCTACAACTTTATCTGAGGTGTTTCAAGGATTCTACAGGCTTTTTCTCGTCACCTTTTTCTCGATGAAAGACTTTACAAAACTAATTGCAAAAAACCTCTTTCCAAAGCCTGAGCAGAATGAACTCTTTCTCATGACATGGAAGAAGTTTGCAAAAAATCCAAAAAAGCCCTACATCTCTTCCACCAACGCTTTGTTTTTCTTCAACTCTGAAAACCAGCTTTCAAGAATAAGATGTCCTACTCTTGTGGTGGCTGGAGAAAAAGATCGTACTGTGAGACTCCACCGCAAGATACATCTTGCAGAGAAAATACCAAACGCAGAGTTTACCATAATAAGAGATTCTGGGCATGTCACTCCTCTTGATAAGTCTGAGGAGTTCAACAGGGCGGTTTTGGAATTTCTCACTAAGCTTAGAGGGTAGAACTTTGATAGAGGATGTCATTCTTGCAAAAGATAGAAGGGGGATCTCAAAGCTCAGGAATTTTCTTCAGGAAAACTTTTGTGAAAGAGCATCGAAATATATTATAAAGAAATCCCAGAGGGTGATGATCCTTACAGGATTCTATGTCAAAGGTCATTGCGAGACTGATGGACCTCTAGGAGCTTTGATGCTCACAAAGGCTTTAAGGAGATTGAAGTCCGAAGTTCTTTTAGTTTCAGATGACCCTTGCTTTGGAATTTTGAAAAGCTTTGAAGAGGGGGTTTTGGAATTTCCCATAACTTCTCATGAAAAGAGTAGGCGATTTGCAAAGGAACTAGTGAAAGAAGAAAAACCTTCCCTCATAATCTCTTGCGAGAGGTGTGGATTTTCTCATGATCAGAGGTACTACAACGCAAGGGGAGAGGACATCACACCCTTTACTGCAAAGCTTGACTATCTCTTCTCCTTTAAGGAAACCATTGGCATTGGGGATTTCGGAAATGAGATAGGAATGGGAAATCTTTCAAAAAAGATAGAAAACCATCTGAAGATAAAACCCTGCATAACTAGATGTAGGCATTTAGTTATAGCTTCAACTTCTAACTGGGGATGTTACGGTTTGATCTCCTACCTCTCTATCCTGAGCTCAAAAAATCTTCTTCCATCTTCGAGGGAGGAAGAAGAGATGCTTGAGCTTCTTGTTCAAAGAGGAGCTGTGGATGGTTTTTCAGGATTGCCAGAGACAAAGGTTGATGGTTTTTCTCCTGACGCTTTGAGAGAGATTTTGGAAGAGCTGCAGAGTTTGGTGGAGGAAAAGATCTAAATTTTCCTTGAGAGTTCCACTATGGTTAAAATGTTTCCAACAGAGTTGTCATCTAGAAAGCGAGAAAATCGGGAAAAAGACTCCTTGTACATCTTTCTGCCATTCATCAGTCTCTCCTCAAGGTCTTCAGGTCTCTCCTCCAGCAAAAGTTTTGCGATTCTGAGTTTGTTCTCTATGGATGAACCATCGTAGAGCTTTCTCTCCTCTACATTGAAAACCTTTCTATACAGCTTGTCTGTAACCCTTATCAGGCTTTTCCAGTTTTTCACACTTTCATACATCTTAAAACGTTACTTTAATGATTTTAAAAATCTTTTCTTAACTCGTATCTTCAAAGAAGAAATCTTTAACTGACTGGATAATAATGAATGAGAAAAAAACCACAATCTTTTTAAAGTGAGCTCCAAAGTTTCTTTTATGATTGAGAGGCTGCCTGTTTCTTGGGGTATTGGAATCAGAAACCTAAAAAGAAGGAAAGTTAGATCTGCTCTTACCCTCATTGGAATCATCTCTGCTATCATGGCTTTTGTGGTGGTTGCCTCTATAACAACAGCTCTTGCTGAGTGGACAGGTTCAAGAGAATCTGGAACCAGAAACAATGGGGTTATCCTGAGGTATAGACCTGAGAGACTTCCTGGAGCTGTTGGGGACATTACAGTATGGATAGATGAAGAGGTTTTGGAAAAACTCAAAAAGGTCGAGGGGGTAGACGATTTCATTGTAGAGTTCAAGTGGGGAAGATCTGTAGGCATCATCAGTATGAGAGCAAAGGGTATCACCAAGACTGCATCTGCAGTCTTTGCCTCTGACTTTGAAAAGGAGGACAAGTACTTCAGACTTTCAGGGTGTTTGATCTCAGGAAATCTCTCAAATTTAGATGATTCTTCGATAATCTTGAGTGACTGGCTTGCAGAGGGCTTGAAAGTTGGAATTCATGATACAATTCTTGTGGGTGGAAATACTCCTTACAAGGAACTTGAAGTTGTTGGAATTTTTTCAGCTGAAAAGCTTGAGGAACTCAGAGATCTCAGGGGGGAAACCCTTGCACCTGGATCAAAGAACCTAAATACTGGAAGATGGAATTATTACCCAAACCAAACAGTCTTCTTGAGTTTTGAAAATGCCTTTGAGTTCACAAAAAAGGATTCGCTTTATACCGATGTTGTCCTGATGGTTCAAAACCAAAACCTTGAAAAGGTTGTGTCTGAGGTTTTATCCATAGGTGATACAGGGGAGGTTTACCCTTTAAGAGTCATCGAGATAAACGATGGGAAGGTCATAGAGCACGTTTCCTATGAATCCTTGAAGATAGCTAGGATTGGACCAATAATCATCGTCGTTATGATCTCTGCCCTCATGATCCTAAACACCATGCTTGCCTCAATGTATGAGAGGGTGAGGGAAATTGAGACTCTCTCCTCTGTGGGTGCAAATCCCACCAACGTTGGAAAGCTTTTTTTAACAGAATCCAGCATTCTCGGACTCGTTGGGGGGCTTGCTGGCTATATCCTGGGAATTCTCATTCTTTTTATTGGAAGTTCTGTATCCTCAGGTACGGTTTCCCAGAAGTTTACCTTGAATTGGTTTGTAGGTTCTGTACTTCTCTCTCTCATAGTTTCAATCTCCTCTGCCGCCTATCCTGCAAGCAAAGCCTCCTTTTTAGTGGTACCTTCCTTGAGAAGGAGCTGGAAACCCTCGACCATGGAGTTGATAAAGGGAGGGGAGAAGTACAAGGTGGAGGAAGAGGAACAGCCCATAGTCCTTGCTCCCGATGAGTTTGAGGAGTTCATTCACCACATCAAGGAGAAGATGGATAGACCAGTTTTCTATGATCTTGACGACTTCTATGGTCACACCAAAAAAGAGGGAGATATCACCAAGTTCATATTTGGGTTCTTGGCTACACCAGTTGGAGCTCCTGTGAAGGCAGATGTGGAGATAGTAGGAAAATTCGAGAAAGGAGAAGAAGTTGGAAAGGTTTATCTCACTGTGAAGCCCTGGGTTACAGGTTCTTTCGGGGGAAGTTACTCTGATGCAGCAAAAGGGCTTCCAAAGTATGCTTACGACATCACAGACGAGATAAGAAAGGTAATCCTTGAATGGAGGGTTCAGAAGAAGAGGTTTAGAGTGCTTAGAGAGGATTTGGAAAAAGGAACTTAAACTCCAAGATAACTTCTGATTACCTTTTCAGAATCTTTTTGAGCTTTTACCTCAACCTTTGCAGTCTTGTATGTTGTGGGAAGAAAAATTAGCTTTCCCTTGAATCTCTTGCACCTCAAGAATACCTCCAATCTGTACCATCTAAAATTTTTGAGATTGAAGTGATTTCTCGAAACCACGAGATCTGGATTTTCCAACTTCATTCTTTCTATAACTCTGTTCAAATCGTTGGGACCTATCAAAATCCCTCCCCATCTGTGGTTTCCATATTCATCTGTAAAGTAGGGATGAGCAAGATCAAGGGTCCAGTGGTTTGCTTTTATGAGATAGTACATGGGTTGCAACCACATGTTTGCAAAGGTATCAAGGCTTTTCACCTTCTCTATGGAGTAATCTTTTTGAAAGAGCATCAAATATCTCACAAGATGGGCATCTAAGTATAGGTCAGAGTTGAATGAGTTTCCAATGAGCATCGAGCTTTGGGAGGTGAGGAGGGGTTCTCCAAAAAGGCTCTCTGAATGGTAAGAATAAAAAGTTCTTCTCAGATTCTGAAATTGAGCTTTGAATTTAGTTTTGTCTTTGAAAAAGTCATGAAAAAAAAGGCTTGAAATATCTGGTGTGGCGTTGGAGTGAGAAAAGGCGTGAAGATGATATTTAAAAAAGGTGCATCTCTTCTGAAAGGTTTTTCTGGCGTACTTTGCTGTTTTCAAAGCCATCTCCTTTTGCATCTTGAGGATATTTGAAAGCTCATTTACAAAGTAAACATTCTCTGCTCTTTTCACCATATTCTTTCCCCATTTGATTATCTTGAGACAGAGGGTCTTGTCTCCAAAGAGAACCACCTCTGAGGTCATCTCTTTTGATGTATCTTGCGAGAATCTCTGAATCTCTGAAAACTTTTTCTTGGTATTCAAAAGCTCTTTTCTGAGTTTCTCATTCTGTTTTATGGTTAAACGATTTTCAAGACTTCCGCAGATGATGGTGAAAATCTTTTCATAGTAGAAGTTCTTGGAGAACCTTTTTGGAAGCAAAACTGTGGTTTTCTTTTCCATTTCAATCTCTCTTTCTTTGCCTTAAAACCTTTCAATCGTAGTGCCTGCCTTGCCTCTGAGAGAAGATGGAGCCTTATCCAGAGAAGAGATTATGGCTCTCTCTCCACCATCCTTGATGAACCTGATGGAAGCTATGATCTTAGGTTCCATGCTACCCTTTCCAAAGTGTCCCTCTCTGATGTATCTTTCAGCCTCTTTTAAGGACATTTTATCGATAGGTTTCTGGTTGGGCTTTCCATAGTTCAGGTAAACTCTCTCAACATCTGTGAGACACAAAAGGATATTAGCTCCCACCTCCTCTGCCAATCTCTCTCCTGCCAAATCCTTATCAATGACAGCTTCGACTCCTATTAGAATTTTATTCTTCCTCACAACTGGAATTCCACCTCCGCCAGAGGCGATGACCACAAACCCCTTCTTCAAGAGTTTTTTGATGCATTCAGCTTCCACTATCTTTTTTGGTTTCGGTGAGGGAACAACTCTCCTATACCCTCTCCCACTGTCCTCTGTGATGTGATACCCCTTCTCTCTTTCCAATCTCTCAGCTTCCTCTCTCTCGTAGAAGGGACCAATAGGTTTTGTGGGATTTTTGAAGGCTTCATCCTTCTCATCCACCAGAACCTGGGTTATCAGAGTTGCCACAGAAGTTTTTATTCCCCTTCTTGAAAACTCGTTTTGAAGGCTCTGCTGAATCATGTATCCAATCAAGCCTTGGGACTGGGCACCACAAACATCCATAGACATGGGAGGAACTATGTGTTTTGCCACATCATTTTGAAGCAGAATGTTTCCTATCTGAGGTCCATTTCCATGGGTGATGAGCAACCTATACCCAGTCTCCATGAGCTCTGCAAGAGACTTGCAGGTTTTTCTCACATTCTTCAACTGATCCTCGTAACTCCCGCTGTCCGTCTTTTTGAGAATTGCATTTCCTCCAAGAGCCACTAGGATAAGCTTTCCATCCATATTAATTCTAAAAGAGATGATTTATAAGGTTTTGTGAAAGCTCTGATGGCAGGACTTACCTAAATACGCTGTATTTTGTGAGCAATCCTGTCAACTTCCTTGCAGTTTCTGAGGTGATCAGACCTTCCTCCTCCTTTTCTCTGATGAACTGCTTGGCTTCCTTCACCCCTATCTTTGAGGCTTTGGTGTATATCGCTCCTCTGATTGCCCCAACATTCTCCTCAGCTACCTCCCTTAAGATCACAGAGAGTTCCCACTTGAAATCATCCAATCTTCTCATGTTCAACTTTCTAATTCTCCTCATCCTTGGTCTTCTAACTCTAAACCCTTTTTTGTAACTTCTCTCCATCCATTCGAGTTGAGAGGGTTGCTTAAATAGTTTTTGCTGTTAGAACTTTAAAAAAACCAAGGATTCTAATCAACTCTCAATCAAAACAGTAAAGCACCTTTTGAAACTCTCCCCTAAACTCTTTTACCTCTTCTGCAATCTCCTCAGGCTTTCTCTTCTCTAAAATAACCTTTTTAAAGAGTTCAGCTATATACTTCATTTCTGATTCTCTCATGCCTAAACGAGTCATCTCTTGAGTTCCCAACCTCATTCCTGAGGGGTTGTCTGACATCTCAACAGGATCCCAGGGAAGAAGGTTCTTGTTGGTGATTATGTTTGCCCTCTCCAAGGTTTGGGCAGCCCATTTTCCTATGAAGTCCTTGAGGTCGAGAGCAATCTGGTGAGACTCTGTAAATCCCCTGTGTTCTGCAACCACATGAAATCCCTCCTCTGACAAAGCCTCGCCCAAGGCTTTCGCATTTCTTATTACTTGAGAAGCGTACTCTTTCCCAAATGCCGCCATCTCTGCTCCCGTTATACCTTTAGCTGCCACATGATGCAGATGATGATTGGAAACGGTAGCAGGAAAGGTGGCCCACTGGAGGTTTGCAGCTTTATCAGAAGGCAAGTCTTTTATCATGATTAAACCTCCCTGAGGTCCTGGAAAGGTCTTGTGAGTGGAGGAGGTGATGATCTTTGCTCCTTCCTCAAATGGGTTTTGAAACTCTCCACCTGCCATGAGACCAAGAACATGGGCTGCATCGTAGCATATTATGGCTCCCACCTCCTCTGCAGCTTCCCTAGCTTCAGAGATTGGATGTGGGAAGAGAAAGAGAGAACATCCAAAGAGAACCAACTTTGGCTTCTCCTCTTCTATGAGCTTTATCATTTTATCAGAATCTATGTTCATCTCTTTGTTGTTGTATGGAAAGGTTACAACCCTAAGTCCACGAAGCCCTGCAGCCCCAAACTCTGCATGAGATATGTGTCCTCCGTGAGAGGTGTGAAGGCTCATGATGGTGTCCCCAGGTTGAGTCATTCCAAAGAATAGAGCTATGTTTGCACAAGCACCAGAGACTGGTCTTAGATCCACAAAATCTGCTTTGAAGAGTTTATAGAACTGAGAGTTTGCGCAAAGCTCAGCCTCATCAACCCATCTACAACCTTGATAGTACCTCTGCTTTGGCCAACCCTCTGCATATTTGTGCATCATTCCTGAGCCCACTGCTCTGTTGCAAGAGGGAGATGAGATGTTCTCTGATGCTATCAGATTGATACACTCACCTCTCCAGCTCTCATGATTTTCAACAAAACTTAAAACTTCATCTCTTGCACCCATTTCATCACCGAAGAGATTGGAATAATATGCTTAAAAGGTTTAGGCTTTAGAATGGGATCAGAGGGACTTCTTATCTATGTACTTCTCAATCATCTTAGGTTTGAGCTTTGCAAGCTTGAGTTTCTCCAAAACCATCTCTGCAAGGATTGCCTTTACAACCTCTTTTTCCTCTTTGGTGGATGCAATTTCTGAGAGCTTTCTTGATGCAACGCCACTCTTTAACTTTGAAAGTACATCCGATATCTTTTGCTCAGATAATCTCCCTTTCGGGACGAGTTCTGAGGCCACCTCCTCTATCCTTGAAACATCGAAGTCACTTGCAAGATAATCATAGATCTTCTTGTTGAAAGTTTCTCTAACAGAGAGGAGCAATCTTGCAATGTCTACATCTTCTGTTTCTTCATCTATTTCCATCTTCTTGGCAACGATCCATTTCCCATGTTTCGCTGTAAAGTTTATGTGATCTTTTATCTCCAAATGATCACCGCAAAGAATCCTAAATCTTCCTTAAAAGAGTTTTGGTGAGGTTGAGTTGAGAACCGAAAACCTTATAAAGTATCTCAAATATCTCATTTTATGCGTGGTTACTTTTTACTCTAAATTGAATAAAATTCTTCTTATAGCCTGCGCTATTTTGAATTTTTCATCTTTACTATGGGTGGTTTGATGAACTTTAAGAAGGTTGAGAGAAAGTGGCAAGAGAGATGGATGGAAGAGAGAATCTTTGAGGCAGAGGTAGATGAGAGAGAGAAGTACTTCTGTAACGTCCCATATCCCTACATGAATGGGTTGCTTCACCTTGGAAGGTGTTTCACAATCCTTAGAGTGGATGTGATGGCGAGATTCAAGAGAATGCAGGGTTTCAACGTCTTATTTCCCTTCGCCTTTCACTGCACTGGAACTCCCATAGTGGCTGCAGCTCAAAGAATAAAGGAGGGAGAGGAAATCCAAAAAAGGATTTTGAGGGACATGGGAATCCCAGCCTCTGAGATTTCAAAGTTTGAGGATCCAGTTTTCTGGACAGAGTACTTTTCCAGAGAGGCAGAAATTGATCTGAAAGAATTTGGGATCAGCGTGGACTGGAGAAGAAGCTTCATCACCACATCTCTAAACCCTTACTATGACAAATTCATAAGATGGCAGTTTCGAAAGCTCAAGGAAAAGAATTTGGTTGTTTTGGGAGAGCACCCAGTCATTTGGTGCCCTAAGTGCAACTCTGCAGTTGGGGATCATGCAAGACTCGAGGGAGAGGGAGAGACTCCTCAGGAGTTCACTCTCCTTAAGTTCAAATTCGAGGATAAATTCATAATCGCTGCCACCTTAAGACCTGAAACTGTATTTGGACAAACCAATCTTTGGATTGATCCCAAGGTTTTTTATGTAGAAGCGAAAGTGAATGAAGAAGTATGGATAATCTCTGAGGAGTGTGCCACCAAACTTTCCAATCAGAACAAAAAAGTAGAGATCATACGGAGAGTTAAGGGAAGAGAGCTCATCGGGAAAAAAGCAGAGGCTCCTATGATTCATCGAAAAATTCCAATTCTGCCCTCAAAATTCTGTGATCCATCAAAAGGCACAGGCATCGTTACTTCAGTTCCTTCAGATGCTCCAGATGATTGGATAGGGCTTTACGAACTCTCGAGAGATGAGGAGGAGTGTCGAAGGTACGAACTGAATCCAGAGGATATAAGAGCAATCAAGCCCATAGTCATCATCAAATCTCAAGGATGGGGAGATTTTCCAGCAGCAGAAATCTGTGAGAAGATGGGAATCCAATCTCAAGATGAAAGAGAAAAACTAGAAAAGGCAAAAAAAGAGATCTATAGGTCTGGATTCTATACAGGGATTATGAAAGATGAATGTGGAAAGTATGCAGGTATGAAGGTTGAAGATGCCAAAGATGAAATCAAGAAAGAGATGCTTTTGAAAAAAGAGGCAGACATCCTGTACGAACCTTCTGGAAAGGTGGTTTGTAGGTGTCTCACTCCCTCCATAGTGAAGATAGTATCGGACCAGTGGTTCATCGCATACGGTGATGAGGATTGGAAGAAAAAGGCTCACAAAGCAGTTGATTCAATGAGTTTTTATCCAGAGGTGGTTAGAAAGCAGTTTCACTATGTCGTAGACTGGTTGAGGGACTGGGCTTGTACCAGAGAGTTTGGGCTGGGAACGAGGCTCCCTTGGAATGAGAGATGGGTCATTGAGTCTCTCTCAGACTCAACCATTTACATGGCTTACTACACTATTTCTATGTACCTTCAAAATCCTGAGAACAAAATCTCTCCAGAAAAGGTTAAAGATTGTCTCTTTGACTTTATCTTTCTTGGAAAAGATTCTGCAAAAGAAGTTTCTAAGAAAACTGGAATCTCTCAAGAGCTCATAGGAAAGATGAGAAGAGAATTCAATTATTGGTATCCCTTCGACCTTCGAAACTCTGGAAAGGATCTGGTGCAAAATCATCTAACCTTTTCTATTTTCAACCATCTTGCGATATTTGGAGAAAGTTTCGTTCCGAAGGCTTTCTCAGTAAATGGATGGCTTCTAGTCGACATGGAGAAAATGAGCACCTCTAAAGGAACGGCATATCCAATAAGGTATCTTAACGAAAAATATGGGACAGATCTAACAAGGATTACTTTGATGTATGGTGGAGAGGGAATGGACGACCCAAACTTTGACACAGAGTTCATACCATCGATAGAGTCAAAGCTCAGGCAGTTTTTTGAGTTTGTGCAGAACTCCTATGGCTGGGGAAGAGAGGAAAGACTTCTTATAGATGAATGGTTTGAATCTACGATCAACAGGATTTTAGAAGAGGTGACAGAAAGTATGGAGCAAACTTATTTCAGAACTGCAATCCAGAAAGGATTTTTCGATCTTCAGAGACATCTTAGATGGTATCTTAAGAGGTGTGATGTTCCAAATAGGCGATTGATAAGCCACTTCATAGAGATTCAGATCAAGCTTCTTTCACCCTTTGTGCCTCATCTTGCAGAGGAGCTCTGGGAAAAAATTGAAAAGAACGGATTTATCTCTCTTTCATCTTGGCCCGAAGTTCAAAGCTCAAAGATAGATTTTAAGACTGAGAGAGCAGAGAGCTATCTTCGGGGTGTTATGAATGATATCAGGGAGATCATAAGGGTGGCGAAGCTTGAGAATGCCTCAAAGGTATTCATCTACACCGCGAAAGGGTGGATGTTTCAGGTTCAAGAGACTGTCAAGAAATGTGAAAACCTTGGAGAAGCCATGAAGATTGTGATGAAAAATAAGAATCTAAGAGAAAGGGGAAAGGAGGTCTCAAATTTTGTTAAAAAGATATTTCGAGAGAGACTTGAGGTTTCAGAGCTCCGTGAGGAGAAGATCCTTCAAGAAGCCAAGAGCTTTCTGGAAAAGGAGTTGAAGCTTTCAATCGAGATAAACCCTTCATACGATCCCCAGAAGAAGGCGAAGTTTGCAATCCCAGGAAGACCTGCAATTTACATAGAATGAGGGAATTGATTGAGAACT